>JAKOSZ010000256.1 GCA_029776555.1 Bacillota bacterium
ATCCGTAGGCTTTATTTTTAACGGACAAAATCCCTTCCCCTTTGTATTCAAACTCGAAGCCGGCCACGAAACTGCCTATGTTAAAATCCAAACCGTCCCAGGGGAAACTGTAGGACCTCCTGTTTTTAAAGTCGTACATGTAGAAGTTGTTGACGATAAAGGAGCTGCCCACCACGGGCACCACCAGAAACACGTCCTTGGAACCGTCACTGTTCAAGTCTATTATTTTAGCCTCGGAAAAGACGTTCACCAGATGGGAGCTGTTCCTGATGGGCTCGTCCACAAGGGTGGCCTCTCCGCTTTGAGACATGATCTTTAAAAACCCGGCCTGGCTTCCTTCACCTTCCTGGGCCGTATCCTTTTCTATTTGCACAATTTCCGCCTCTCCGTCGTTGTCCAGGTCCAAAATCTCCTTAAACAAGACCTGCCTTTGGCTTTCATCCGCTTCCTCTTTGCTTTCTCCGCCGGAAGTCTCTTCATTGCCTGAAGTTTCTCCATCCGGTTCTTTAACTTCAGTGCCGCTCTTGCTGCCGCCTGTTTCTCTTTGGACCTCTTCTTCCTCAGTACCGGGAAGCGAAGAAAGCCTTTCCCTGTCCCTTTGCCCAACGGCGACCCGTAAGATAAATCCCGCCAGAAGCAGAGTCACCGCGGCTAATATTAAAAGCATACGGCGCCGTGTGTTCAAATTGGTCAGCCCCCTTTAAACCATAATACCATTGGCAGCCTGTTTTAGTAAATGGACATTTTAATTGTAAAAAGCCCTGCCTTTCTGTTAAAAGCCATGAAAGAACATGTGGTAAATTGGCAGCATCAGTTCTGTAAGGGCAAGCAGCATCACCATTATTGCCCCAAGCCGGTTTCTCTTTTTCCAGGTCCAGACCCCGTAGCTTATTGTGTATATAAAGGTCCACAACAGGATAGCGAAAATAAGCAGCCTGTCTAAAGTGATACCAAACATCGGTCTATTCCTCCGAGGATTTGATTGGCACTGTCCTTATGATAAGGCCGGGCCTTCTGATTTTAAGTTCTACTTCCACGGAAAAGCTGGCGTCCTTGTAGCGGGAAAGCCAGTTGAACTCTTCCCACTCCTTCCATGTCAGGAATCGCTTCTTTAAGCTTTTCCCAAAACCGCATATGTCCGAATGGAATTCCTCTGAGGTCTTGTACAAAAAGCGGGTTATCCCCTCCTCCAAAAACTTTTCATATGTCCTTTGAAGAAGCGGCTTCATCTCCAGGCTTTCATAGTTTTTGCCGCTCTGTATAACCTGTATGTCCGCCTCCAGCATGATTTTAACGCTGATTTCCGGTTTTCCGTCAGACATTTTCACGCTGTGGACAGGCTTTCTTCCCTGATTAACGTTTAGAATCACGTAAGAGTTCTCTACCAGGGGGTCGGGATGGGTCATATATGCGCTTCTGAATTCCCCTGTAACCATTAAATAGAGGCCGGTCTCCGCCCCGTCCAGTTCTCCCACCATTCTGGCCCCGTCAAAAACCGCCAGGCCCATAACCTCTGTTTTGTTTTCACTTACTTTCGGAATGTCGCCGGCAAAATAGTCCCCTTCCAGGGGGAAAGCCCTGCCCTTTTCCAAATTTGTTGTCCTTTGGGGGTCAAAATCCTCCGAAGACTTATACCTGCTCACTCCCGCCAATATTCCCACGGGCTGCCGGTCATAGGACTTAAGCCTTAAAATAAAGTCCCGGAGTGTTATCGGCGCAATAAAACCTGTATAGTGGGAAGTGGTGTAGGCCAGCTCATAGAATTTGGTCGGGTTTACTTCAAATTGCAGTTGGATGCCTTTGACATATTCCTCGGCCGAATCCCTGGCAACGAGTATAAACACTTCCGGCCTTACGTTTATAGTCCTTGGAAACGCAGTAATCATCCTTTCAAAAATCTCGTCCTCTGCCAGCTCCTTTGAAAACACTATTACTTTTGCGTGGAAAAGGTTTATCTGCCTGCTTATTATGTTATTGGCCATGTTGAGCCCGGAAAAAAGCGTAGGGGATTCCAGGGTAATATCGGTGGTGCTTCCGTCACCGCCTCCTCCTCCCTGGCCTTTGCTTTCCGCACCGCCTATGTTCTTGGGAACCGCAAACTTTAAAGTTATCTTAAGGGCATGGGTCTTCCCCTTGTCCATTCCGATGGCAATTACGTAAGCCCAATCGTCTATCTCCCTGGAGTCATAGCAGCCCGTAAGGAAATTGAGCAAAAAAGCTGCACAGACAGTGACCAGGAATACCCTTTTTATCACCGGGCCTTCACCCCTTTTTTGCCTCTGACCCTGTATCTGGCCGCGATCAATACTAAAATGGGAATGGGAAAAGTGGTTATCCATACATAGCTTCTAAAGTAATCGTTGACAAGTTTCAACACCGACATGAGGTTATCGGGCAGCAGGCTTATTGAGAGTATTATTATGGCAAAGGGTATTATCAATGGTTTGTAGTAAACCAGGTTGAAAGTCTTTTTAAAGACGTAGTTGATTAAAAAGAAGCCGCTGCTGAGGTATATCAGGGCGTTTGTCACCCAGATGAACATGAATACCGATTCCAGCCTTTGAAAAAACCTGCCCAGGCTTATTGTCCTTGCCATGGTATGGACCGGCAAAAAGCTTTGCAGTGAAAAGGGATAGGGGTAAACCGAAAGGTAAATGGAGGTACAAAGCAGCATAAGCACAAAAGCTATGGATATGCCGTAAACACCCGCCTGGCGGAAATTCCTGTTGGACCCTATAAAAGGGTTGAACAGGTAAAGGATGATTAAGGGCGAAAAGGTTGATACTCGAAGAACACCCTTCACAAATATGTCATACAGACCGTTCCCCAGTATCGGCATAAGGTTTTCCAAATCTATAAAAGGAGAAACCCCAATGAAAATAGCGATGAGACCGGTAACAATTATGGGAACCGCAATGCCGCTGTACCTCATTAAGGCTTCCAAACCGATATAAGCGCTGATTACCATCCCCGAAAGAAAAAAGAGGGAGATATAGCTTACCGGAGAGGCGTCATAGCTTATTACTTTCATGTTCTCGGAAAATTCCCTTAATATAATGGATACGGCGAATACCAGATAAGCTACGATAATGCTTCCCACTACGACCCTGGCGACGCCTCCTCCGGCTATCTCGGCTATATCCAGGAGGTCTTTGCCTTCAAAATGTGAATACAGCTTGGATATGAAGAGGAATAAAATCAAAGTAAGCACATATACGTAAATAACGAGAATCCAGCCGGCAGTTCCGGCGATTTCCACCATTGTCCTGGGGAATCCCAAAAAGGTCTGGGTAGAAATTAAGTTAACAAGAAGACATATGGTTTCATACTTACCAAATCTAATCCTGCTCATCCTGATCACCTTCCGCCGGCGCCTCAATTTCCCACTGCCTGGAAATATGCGGCTGTTTTTGGGGCTCTTTGGGGCTCAAGTAATCGGGCCTGAACTCCTGTCTCCATAAGGGGCACCTTTGCAATGCGTCGATGAACCCACCCTTTGTTCTGGGCGCAAAGGATGCCACTATTGGCACTCCGAAGGACTTGGCGCCGGTGAGAATAAGGCCGTGTATGAAAATCCCCGTAGAAATGCCAAGAAATCCTGCTATTGCCCCAAGTATGATATATCCAAACCTCAAAATCCTTATGGAGAAGTTCATGGAGTAGTCCGGAACCGTAAAGGACCCGATTCCGGTCACCGCCACAATGATAATGAGGATAGGGCTCACTATGTTGGCTGCCACCGCTGCCTGTCCAAGGATCAAGGCTCCAATGATGCCCAGGGCGGGACCAATGGGACTGGGAATTCTTATACTCGCTTCCCTGATAAGCTCAAAAGAAACTTCCATGATGAGTATCTCCATCACAGAAGGAAAGGGCACCCTCTCTCGCGCCGCCTCTATGGCGAAAAGCAGGTCTGTGGGTATCATCTCCTGATGGTAGTTGGTAATGGCCACATACAGGCCGGGAAGCAGCAGGGAGAGGCCTATGCCAAGAACCCGCAAAGCCCTTAAGAAATTTACATAGGGGTACCTTACATAATTGTCTTCCGGTGAATTTATCAGGTTGACGACGGTAGAGGGGACCATAAGGGCAAAGGGGCTTCCGCTCATCATTATACCTACCCTTCCGTCCGACAGCAGGGAGGCCACCCTGTCGGGCCTCTCGGTGGCGGTAATCTGCGGCGCGGGCAGGAGATAACTCTCCTCCAGCAGCTGCTCCAGTTCCCCCGAATCTACAATGTAGTCCACCTTTATTCCTTTAAGGCGTCTTCTAACTTCATTCACAAGCTCGTCGTTGGCTATGTTGCGTATGTAGAGTAAGGAGCAGGGCGTCTTGCTCCTCTTTCCCACCGTAATGTTTTCAACCACCAGGTTTTCATCATTGACTATTTTTCTCACC
>JAKOSZ010000257.1 GCA_029776555.1 Bacillota bacterium
ATGACGCCCTTCATGAAATGATGGGGGTGGAGGCCTACCTCAAGCACATGGAGAGGGGCGTGATTGAGGTTGCTCCCCTGGCCTATATGAGAGGCAGGACCTTAGATGATTCCTTTATTATTCTGGACGAGGCCCAGAATACCACTTCGGAGCAGATGAAAATGTTCTTAACCCGCCTTGGCTTCGGGTCAAAAGCCGTCATAACCGGTGATATCACCCAGGTAGACTTGCCCGACGATAAAAAGTCGGGACTGAAGGAAGTCATTACGGTGCTGAAAAACATCAAGGGGATAGAGTTTGTTTTCTTAAATGAGAGCGACGTGGTGAGACATGAGCTGGTTCAAAAGATAATAAAGGCCTATGAGAAGTACGGCAACGGAAACGGCAAAAGCAGCTGAATGCAAAACACCTTTCTTATTTGATGGAGGAAAACAAATGGTTTCGGCAAAAACAAAGGAAGGCAACATTTTTGTAAGGACAGCGGCCTTCTTTAAGAGCAAGGCTTTCCAGAGGGCCGTAATAGTGGTAGTAACGGTAACTGCGGCTTTTTTCATAGTGCACAGCGGCACTGCTCCAAAAAAGTACAAGCTGGAGCTGGGGAAGGTTTCCAAGTACACAATCCTTGCTCCCAGGGATGTGGTAAACGAGATAAAGTCAAGGCAAAACGCCGAAAAAGCCGCCAGTGCCCTGCCTGAAGTCATGTCGGAGATAACCGGCGCTTCGGTGGACATGCTGAACGGTATCTACGGCTTTTTCAGGTACCTGAAGGAGGGCAGGGACGCCCTGGACAGCGGGAGTAGAGGAGGAAATGCCGGAGCCGGCACAGAGATTTACGAAGTAAACAGGTTCTTAAGAAGGGTTGAAGAACTGGGAGTACCCCTTTCGGATGAGCAGGCCGCCTACCTCCTGTTAAGGACCGGCGCCGACGAATTAAACCGCTTCGAAAACGCGGTAGTGGGCTTGATATCCGAGGCGGTTAAAAAGGACATTACCAAGGACAACCTGGCCGAATCCGTCATTGGCTTCCAGAACCGGCTCCAGTCGGTAAGCCTGAACCAGGAACTGAAAAACATCGGGGCATCGGTTATCAAAGCGGTGCTTAAACCCAATAAATCGGTTGACACAAAGGCCACCGAAGAGAGAAGGAATGAAATCTTAAACGACCCCAAGTACAAAGAAATTGTTGCCAAGGGGAAACCTGTCATATACGCCGGCGACACGGTTACCGAGGAGAAGTACAGGATGCTGGAGGAGCTTAACCTTCTGGAAGAAAGCGGTTTTGACTTTGTCCTGGCCGGGGGGCTCCTGATGATAATTCTGCTTTTGACGGCCCTGTTGCTGCTCTATATGCGGAGTTTCTGCGGCCAGGTCCTGCAAAAAAGGGACGAGCTTGTGCTTTTAGCAGCCATCATTTTATTCACTTTGCTCCTTGCCCGGCTGATAAACGAGTATTCGGCTCTGGCCATACCGGTGTTTATCGCTCCCATGCTTATCGCCATACTCATTGACCTTAAACTGGCCATCATGGTAAACCTTGTGCTGGCCGTTGCCATATCCTTCATTACGAAAGGCAACCTGGATTTCCTCTTCATCACGGTAATAAGCGGAAGCTTTGGGGCCTTCCTGGTTCACAAGGCCAACCAGAGGAGCACCCTTTCAATTGCCGGCCTGCTGGTGGGCCTGTTAAACCTCTTTATAACCGTCTGCTTCGGGGCAATAGAGAAAATGGAAGTAAGGGC
>JAKOSZ010000258.1 GCA_029776555.1 Bacillota bacterium
CTGAAGTGGTAGTCTTGCCGGAGCCCTGCAAACCCACCATCATGAAAACAGTGGGGGGCCTGTCGGCGAAAGTGACCTTGCTCCCTTCCCTTCCCATGAGGCTCACAAGTTCGTCGTATACTATCTTAACCACCTGCTGCCCCGGCGTCAGGCTTTCCAAAACATCCTGGCCCACGGCCCTGGCAGAGACCTTTTCCACGAACTCTTTTACAACCTTAAAGTTGACATCAGCCTCCAGCATTGCCAGCCGGATTTCCCTCATCATTTCCCTGACGTCTTTTTCGGTAATCCTTCCCTTGCTGCGGAGCTTCTTCAGTGTGTTCTGAAGCTTCTCCGAAAGACTCTCAAAAAGATACATCCAATTTACCTCCGTTTTATATAAGCCCGGAACAACTTTGCCTTCTTAAACGGTGTTTATTATTTCATTTATAACCCCTACGGCCCTGTTGAGGATATGCCGGCTCTCCCCGTCCACCCCGGACACGTCGATGCCGGCCAGCAAGCCCATTACCTCCTGGATTTTCTTCCTCTGCTCCATGAACTTTTCTACCAGTCCAAGCCTGTTCTCAAGCCTTTCCAAGGTTTTCCTGCCGCGTTTAATGTTGTCGTAGACTCCCTGTCTGCTTATTCCCAGGTGCTCGGCTATTTCCGCCAGGGAGTAGTCGCTGTTCCAGTAAAGGTCCAGTATTTCCTGCTGTCTCGGGGTAAGCAGCTGCCCGTAAAAATCCAGCAAAAGGCCCATTCGAAACAGTTCTTTCATATTACACCCGCTTAACTGTAAAGTTAATATACTTTACAGCTATTTTAAACGGCGCCATCGCTTTTGTCAAGGCTCACTGACTGTAAACCCCGAATACTTTGACGAAAATGACGGGCCGCCGGGCAGTTTCCCCCGGCCTTCATCCCTTCAGGGCTTCTTTTTTCAGTCCGCGTTACCTGTTTTGAAGCCTTTCAATCAGCTCTCCCAGCTCTTCCAGTTCTCTCTTTATGGCCTCATACTTGGACAAAATATCATCCAGGAGTTCCCGGCCGCCGTCGGAAGGGGGTTCCTCATCCACCGGAGGCTTTGTACCGTCCGGGGCTTCCCCTTCTGTCCGGAAGAGGTCTTTTAAGGCGTTTTCCAGGTTGGTGCCGCTGCCGTACTTAAACTCGTTTCCTTCCTGGTAGCCCGCCACTATCTTCCTCACTTCCGGAATGGCCTTCTGGAATGACCTTATATAGATAGGCTCAACGTAAAGAACGCTGTTTTCAATGGGGATCACCAGGAGGTTGCCCTTAAACACATTGGACCCGCTCTGGTTCCACAGGGTGATGTCCTTGGACACGCTGTCGATCTGGTTTATCTTCACCTCCACCTGGAAGGGCCCGAAGATGTTCCTGTCCTTGGGGAAGACAAAGAGTACCAGCTCCCCGTAGTTTTCATAGGAATTCCTGACGGCAAGCCAGGACACCAGGTTGTGTTTGCTGCCGGAGGGGGTAAAAGGCCGCAGGAGTATCAGCTCTGCCCTTTGGCCGATGCCGCCGGGAAGCTAAATCATGAC
>JAKOSZ010000259.1 GCA_029776555.1 Bacillota bacterium
AAGGAGGCCATATCCTGGGCATGGGAGTTTGTGACCCGGGACCTTAAGATACCGCCGGAGAGGCTCTGGGTTTCCATCTATGAAGAAGACGACGAGGCCTTTGAGATATGGAACAGGGAGGTAGGGGTTCCTGCCGAAAAGATAGTCAGGCTGGGAAAAGAAGACAACTTCTGGGAACACGGCATGGGGCCCTGCGGCCCTTGCTCGGAGATATACTTTGACCGGGGCCCGGATAAGGGGTGCGGCAGCCCCGACTGCAAGGTCGGCTGCGACTGCGACAGGTACGTGGAGTTCTGGAACCTGGTGTTTACCCAGTTTAACAAGGAGAAGGACGGAACTTACACGAGGCTTAAGAATCCCAATATTGACACCGGTATGGGCCTTGAAAGGCTGGCCTGCATAATGCAGGGAGTGGACAGCCTCTTTGAGGTGGACACCATAAGGAGAATACTGGATTCCGTATGTGAGGTTGCCGGGGTCAAATACGGGGAAAGGGAAAAAAGCGACATATCCATAAGGTTAATTACCGACCACATCAGGAGCACGGTGATGATGGTCTGCGACGGGGTGATACCCTCCAACGAAGGCAGGGGGTATGTACTTAGGAGGCTTTTGAGGAGGGCCGCCAGGCACGGAAAGCTCCTTGGCATTGACAGGCCCTTCCTTTACGACATAGCCCAGGTGGCCATCGAGGAGTCGAAGGAGGCTTATCCCGAGCTGGCCGAAAAAGCCGAGTATATACGGAAAGTGATCAGGATTGAGGAAGAGAAGTTCCAGTTTACCATCGACCAGGGAATAAGCATACTCAACAGCTTTATGGATGAGGTCAAGGCCAGCGGGGGCAAGGTAATCCCCGGTGACGTGGTGTTCAAACTCCATGACACTTACGGCTTCCCCCTGGACCTTACCAGGGAAATAGGCGAGGAGAACGGTCTTGAAGTGGATGAAGAGGGCTTTAGAAGGCTGATGGACGAGCAGAGGCAAAAGGCCCGTGAAGCGCTGAAAGAAAGGGGCGGCGCCGCCTGGGGGGATGAGAAAGACCTCCTGGCGGACAAGAGCCTGGGTTCGGAGTTCGTAGGCTACGAAGAAATAGAGAGCGAAGCCAGGATAATTGCCCTTATAAAAGATGACAGCCTGGCGGACCATGCCCAGGAAGGGGACAGGGTGGCGATCCTGCTGGACAGGACGCCCTTTTACGCCGAGAGCGGAGGCCAGGTGGGAGATACCGGCTATATAAGCTCAAAGGACGGCGTCATAAGGGTTGAGGACTGCCAGAAAACCGCCGACGGGAAGCACCTGCACATAGGCGCAGTGGAAAAAGGGCTTGTGGAGAAAGGGGATGCGGTGAAGGCTGCCGTCGACGCCGAAAGGAGAATGGACATAGCCAGGAACCATACGGCGACCCATTTACTGCACAAGGCCTTAAGGGACGTCTTAGGCTCCCATGTGGCCCAGGCGGGTTCCCTGGTCAGTCCGGACAGGCTCAGGTTTGACTTTTCACACTTTGCCGCTTTAAGCCCCGAGGAGCTTAAGAAAATAGAGGACCAGGTCAACCGGAAGATACTGGAGTCTGTGCCCGTCAGGGCCGAAACCATGGCCCTGGAGGAAGCCCGCCGGCAGGGAGCCATGGCCCTGTTCGGGGAAAAATACGGCGACAGGGTGAGGGTTGTGGGAATCGATGACTACAGCATGGAGCTTTGCGGAGGAACCCACCTGACAAACACCTCCCAGGCAGGCCTCTTTAAAATCTTAAGCGAGGGCAGTGTGGCCTCAGGGGTGAGAAGGATAGAGGCCATAACCGGGCGGGAAGTTTTACGGTTCCTGAGGGAGAAGGAAGAGGTCCTGGGCAGCGTGGCCGCCGTATTGAAGGCCGTTCCCCAGGACTGTGTGAAAAAGGCCGAAGCCCTGAACAAGAGCCTTAAGGAAGCTGAAAAAGAGCTGGAAAGGCTGAAAGCGAAGCTGGTCAGCGCCGAGATGGGCAATTTGATGGAAGGCGTGACGGAAGTAAAGGGGCTGAAAGTCCTGGCGGCGAGGCTGGACCAGCTGGACATGGAAGGGTTAAGGACCACTGCCGATACGCTGAAGGGCAGGATAGGAAACGGCGTGGTGGTACTGGCTTCCTCTTACGGCGAAAAGGTGAGTTTTGTAGCTGCGGCCGCCGGAGATGCGGTGTCTAAAGGCGTACACGCGGGCAACCTGGTGAGAGAGATAGCCAGGATAGCCGGAGGAGGCGGCGGGGGACGCCCCGACATGGCCCAGGCAGGGGGAAAAGACTTATCAAAGATAGATGAAGCGCTTAAAAAGGTGAAAGAACTGGTGGAACTCCAGGTAAAAAGTTAGATTTAACAGGGGGTCAGCCTTAAGGAAGGAGGATCGCTGGTGAAAAACTGCATATTCTGTAGGATCATAAAAGGGGAGATACCCTCGGAGAAGGTGTATGAGGATGAAAAGGTCCTGGCCATAAAGGACATAGCTCCCCAGGCACCCGTTCATGTGCTGATACTTCCCAAAGAGCACATCCCCAGCGTCATGGGCTTAAACGAAGAAAATGCCCGCATTATGG
>JAKOSZ010000260.1 GCA_029776555.1 Bacillota bacterium
TATTGATTTTGAAAAGCCCAGCCATAAAAAGCACGAATTCTACCTGCATATCTTTGTATACCTGATATCATCGACTGCCCTGGTGTTCCTGATAGCCGCAATGACCAGGATGCTCATATTTACTCAAGCAGGCCCAACAGATGCTGCGAGTTCTGTTTTCTTCCGCCTGAATGCCTATGTGGCCGCTTTCACCATCATAGTGCTCCTCCTGGCCATAAAGAGCACCAGTGAGTTTTACAAGCGTAAAAAGGCCCTCACCGACAATGAGCTCCTGCAGAGCATCGAGTACATGGAGAAGCTGGCCCATGACGGGAGCTATGAAGAACTTGCGGAATCGTTAAAGAGCCTTAAGGACTACATCGCAAACAGCGTTAACAACAGTTAGCCTATTTTAGCCAGTTCGGTTTTCAATCAAAAATACAGGAGGTGCATCCCCATGAAGGGAAAGGTTTTAAAGTCGTTGGCCGCGGTGGTGGCCCTGGTAGCAGCGGTCATAGCAAGCAGCGCAAGTGCCTTCATTATATACCAGCCTAAGACCCCAAAATGCCTGACCAAATAAACGCAGCAATAACGCAGCAATAAAATTAAAGGGGCTGTCATTTGACAGCCCCTTAACCTTTCCAACAGCGGCAATTTGCCGCAACCCTTCAAACCTGGTTCCCTTCTCCGGGACCTTCAGCCAGCCTCTTGTAAGTCTCCAGCTTCTCTTTTGCAGCCTCTTCCGCTGCTTTGAACAGCTCTTCCGCCTTATCGGGGAAGGTCCTGGTAAGGGCCGAGTACCTCACCTCTCCCATGAGGAAGTCCCTGTATGAACCGGACGGGTCTTTCGAATCCAGGATGAACGGGTTCTTGCCTTCCGCTTTGAGCAGAGGATTATACCTGTACAGGTGCCAGTAACCGGCTTCAACGGCCTTCCTGGCCTCCCTCTGGCTGCACCCCATGCCGGCCCTCAGCCCGTGGTTAATGCACGGCGCGTAGGCTATAATGAGGGATGGTCCGGGATAGCTCTCGGCTTCCACAAGGGCCTTTATCAGCTGGTTCTGGTTTGCTCCCATGGCTACCTGGGCAACGTACACGTAGCCGTAGGACATGGCCATAAGCCCAAGGTCCTTCTTCTTCGTGACCTTGCCGGAGGCGGCAAACTTGGCCACTGCTCCGGTGGGCGTCGCCTTGGAAGACTGCCCGCCGGTATTGGAGTAAACCTCGGTGTCAAATACCAGCACGTTGACGTCTTCCCCGGAGGCCAGCACGTGGTCCAGCCCGCCAAAGCCGATGTCGTAGGCCCATCCGTCTCCGCCGAATATCCACTGGGACTTCTTCACCAGGAACTCTTTCTTGTCCAGTATCTCCTCAAATATCTCCTTTGCCCTCCGGTTTTCGCCCTTGTATCCAAGGAGAGCGGTAACCAGTTCACGGCTTGCCTTCTTTGAGCCCTCACCATTGTACATGTTTTCAATCCATGCATTCAGGGCGTCCTTTACAGGCTGGTCAATGTCCAGTTCAAGGGCTTCCCTGCAAAGGTCTCTCAGCTTTTCCCTTACCTGCTTTACACCCAGGTACATGCCGAAGCCGTACTCTGCGTTGTCTTCAAACAGCGAGTTTGCCCACGCAGGTCCGTGGCCGTCCTTGTTGACGGTGTAAGGCATGGAAGGAGCGCTGCCGCCCCATATGGAGGAGCAGCCCGTGGCGTTGGCTATCATCATCCTGTCGCCGAAGAGCTGGGTCACCAGCCTGGCATAGGGAGTTTCTCCGCAGCCCGCGCACGCTCCTGAGAACTCAAGCAGCGGCTGTTCAAACTGGCTTCCCTTCACCGTATACGGGCTCATGGGATTCGGCTTGGGAGAGAGCTTCATGGCGTACTCCCAGTTTTCCGCTTCGCCCATCTGGCTCTCAAGGGGCTTCATGACCAAAGCTTTCTCCCTGGCGGGGCACACATCTACGCAGTTTCCGCAGCCGGTGCAATCCAGCGGCGAAACCTGGATCCTGAAGCTGTACTGCTCCAGTCCTTTTCCAATAGCCTTCCTGGTCTTGAACCCCGCAGGAGCCTTTGCAGCTTCTTCCTCTGTGACGAGGAAAGGCCTTACAGCCGCGTGAGGACATACATAGGAGCACTGGTTGCACTGGATGCACTTGTCAATCTGCCACTCGGGAACGTCAACGGCAATACCCCTCTTTTCGTACTTTGTGGTGCCCTGGGGGAAGGTCCCGTCCTCCCTTCCGACAAAGGCGCTGACAGGGAGTTTATCTCCTTCCTGCCTGTTGACAGGCTCAAGGATATTCTTTATGAATTCAGGGACATTTCCCGGTTCCTCTTTCTCTTCATCCACAGCGTTTGCCCATTCAGCCGGGACGTCGATTTTCTGCAGGGCGTCGATGCCCCTGTCCACAGCCTGGTAGTTCATGTTGACTACCTTCTCGCCCTTGCTGCCGTAGCTCTCTACAATGGCCTCCTTCATGTACTTAACGGCGTCTTCAATGGGTATAATGTTGACCAGCTTGAAGAAGGCGGCCTGCATTATCATGTTAATCCTTCCGCCAAGCCCTATTTCCTTGGCAATGTCAATGGCGTTGATGGTGTAGAAGTTAATGCTATGCCGGGCAATGTACCTCTTCGCCTTGGCGGGAAGCTTCTCTTCAAGTTCTTCACGCGTCAACCGGCAGTTGAGCAGGAAGGTTCCGCCGTCCTTGAGGTCCGAAACCATGTCATACTTGTCAATATAGGACTGGTTATGGCAGGCCACAAAGTCAGCCCTCTTTATGAGGTATGTTGACCTGATGGGTTTGTGCCCGAACCTCAGGTGGGAAATAGTAATGCCCCCGGACTTCTTGGAGTCGTAGGCAAAGTATGCCTGGGCATACATGTCGGTGTGGTCGCCAATTATCTTTATGGAGTTCTTGTTGGCGCCGACTGTGCCGTCGGAACCAAAGCCCCAGAACTTGCAGCTGATGGTTCCCTTAGGCGTTGTATCTATCTCTTCCCCAACCTCCAAAGAGGTGTTGGTCACGTCGTCCACTATGCCTACGGTAAAGTGGTTCTTCGGCGAGCTGCTCTTTAAGTTTTCAAATACCGCGACTATCTGTGCCGGAGTGGTGTCCTTGGAGCCAAGCCCATACCTGCCGGCCACGATGGTCGGCCATGAATCCTCTTCATAGTACGCCGTGCAGACATCCTGGTAAAGCGGCTCACCAAGAGCTCCCGGCTCCTTTGTCCTGTCAAGGACCGCTATTGCCTTTACGGACTTAGGAACAGCTTCAAGGAAGCGCTTTACTGAGAAGGGCCTGTACAGGTGTACCTTTACCACACCCACTTTTTCTCCCTTGGACATGAGGTATTCTACGGTTTCCTCTATGGTGTCGCATACCGAACCCATGGCAACTATTACCCTGTCCGCGTCAGGAGCCCCGTAGTAGTTGAAAAGGCCGTACTTCCTTCCGGTGATTTTGCTTATTTCGTCCATGTAGTACTCTACAATTTCCGGTATGGCGTTGTAGTAAGGATTGCACGCCTCCCTGGCCTGGAAAAAGATGTCCGGGTTCTGGGCGGAACCTCTTAAAACAGGGTGTTCGGGATTAAGGGCGTTCTTTCTAAACCTTCTCACAGCCTCATAGTCCACCAGTTTTGCAAAATCAGCGTAATCTATGGCCTCTATCTTCTGAATCTCGTGAGAGGTCCTGAAGCCGTCAAAGAAGTGAAGGAACGGCACCCTTCCCTTTATAGCGGCAAGGTGAGCAACGCCTCCCAGGTCCATTACTTCCTGCACATTTCCCGAAGCCAGCAAGGCAAAACCGGTCTGCCTGCAGGCCATTACGTCCGAATGGTCTCCGAAAATCGACAAAGCATGGCTTGCCACCGCACGGGCGCTTACGTGAAACACGCCTGGAAGCAGTTCGCCAGCTATCTTGTACATGTTCGGTATCATAAGGAGAAGGCCCTGAGACGCAGTAAATGTCGTTGTTAAAGCCCCCGCAGCAAGAGAGCCGTGAACCACGCCGGCCGCACCTGCTTCGGACTGCATTTCCACAACCTTGACCTCTTGTCCGAATATATTCTTCTTGCCGTGGGCTGCCCACTCATCTATGTGTTCAGCCATAGGCGACGACGGAGTAATAGGGTAAATCCCCGCAACCTCCGTGAACGCATATGCGACATAGGCGGCTGCGTTATTTCCGTCCATTGTTTTCATGACCTTACTCATTCGTTTCCCCCCTTTTATATCATTAAAGAAACATCTCGTTGCTCCTACAGAATAAAAACCGGTTTAACACTCCCCGGTTAACCACTGTTTTGTATATTATTAGTCAGCAATATTGAGTATACTTTTTAATTGTCCAAATGTCAAGAATACTGCGTAAATTGGCCTGCTTAAGGCCATTTCAAAGTACGGTTTTGTTTATTGTATACATGCGGCCTGATGAAATTTTGTTACCCATTTTAAAAGCACATAAACCTGCATTGAAAGGCCGGGCCTTCAGTGTTTCGTAAAGTGACCCTGTGAAACGGTCCTGGCCATAGTGTAAAGCCTGGCATCCGATTCGTTAAGTATTTTACGAATTGAAGATGTATTTCAGTATTACAAGGAGTATTATCCCGGGGATGCCTAACATGCCTACAATAAGAGATGTGACTATGTTAAAGGGAATACTAAACCCTATGAACTTCCCAATGAAATTCAGCACCAGGAGTACCACCCCGCCAATGACCGCGTTGTAGATCAGCTTCCACAGGAACTTGACCGGTACGAGGAAAAGTCTCCCCAGTATAAAAAGCATGACAATACCTGCAATATAAGCAAGCACGGTACCCAGTTCAAGAGGCATCAGGTTCACATCGCCTTCCTTAAAGGGAATGCATGTCTCTCTTTAAGAAGCTTTTCCACTAAATTTTATTAAGGCGGAGGGAGAAATATGACAATTCAGAGAACAGAGAACAGAGAACAGAGAACAGAAAATGGAAGAACAGAGAAAAGGCAACAGGGAACAGGGAATAGAGAGCAGAAGAACAGAGAACAGAAAATGGAAGAACAGAAGAACAGACAGCAGAAGAACAGGGAACAGAGAACATAAGAACAGAGAACAGACAGCAGGCCACAGACAACAGGGGACGGAGAACAGGTAATAGAGAACAGGGAACAGAACATAAGGGTATAAAACAGGGGCAGAGAATAAGGCCTTGGAAATA
>JAKOSZ010000261.1 GCA_029776555.1 Bacillota bacterium
AGAGCCAGTGGATGCTGAAGATGTCCGAGTATGCGGAAAAGCTCTTAAATGACCTGGATACGGTGGACTACATCGAGAAGGTAAAGGTGCAGCAGAAGAACTGGATCGGCCGCTCGGAAGGGGCCGAAGTGGATTTCAAAATAAAGGACAAGGGGCAGGTAATAAAGGTTTTTACCACGAGGCCGGACACGCTTTTCGGAGCCACTTACATGGTGCTTTCACCGGAGCACTGGCTCCTGGACGAGCTTAGGGACAGCATAATCAACTGGGAGCAGGTGGAGAGCTACCGCCAGCAGGCAATGAAGAAGTCGGATTTTGAAAGGACGGAGCTGGCCAGGGAAAAGACGGGTGTGCCGGTTAAGGGGATTATGGCCGTTAACCCTGTAAACAACAAGGAAATACCCGTCTGGATTTCGGACTATGTTCTCATGTCTTACGGCACCGGGGCGATTATGGCCGTGCCCGCCCACGACACAAGGGACTGGGAGTTTGCTAAAAAGTTCGGGCTTCCCATTGTGCAGGTAGTGGAAGGCGGCGATATTGAAAAAGAGGCCTATACTGACATAGAACAGGGCACCATGGTAAACTCCGGTTTCATAAACGGCCTTTCCGTGAAAGAGGCCATCAGGACAATAACCGACTGGCTGGAGGAAAAGGGCCTGGGCAGGAGAAAAGTGAACTACAGGCTCAGGGACTGGGTCTTTTCCCGGCAGAGGTACTGGGGAGAACCCATTCCGCTGGTGGAGTGCCCCAAGTGCGGCTGGGTGCCTGTTCCCGAGGATCAGCTTCCCCTGCTCCTGCCTGAGGTTGAGGACTACGTCCCCACTGAAACGGGAGAATCCCCTCTGGCCAACATAACCGAGTGGGTGAACACCAAGTGTCCCAAGTGCGGAGGCGATGCCAGGAGGGAGACGGACACCATGCCCCAGTGGGCAGGTTCGTCCTGGTATTTCTTAAGGTACACGGATCCGCACAACGACAGGGAATTTGCCGGCAGGGAGGCCATAGACTACTGGATGCCGGTAGACTGGTACAACGGCGGCATGGAGCACACCACCCTGCACCTGCTCTATTCCCGTTTCTGGCACAAGTTCCTCTATGACATCGGCTACGTCAGCACTCCCGAGCCCTATAAAAAGAGGACGTCCCACGGGATGATCCTGGGCGAGAACAACGAAAAGATGTCCAAGTCCAGGGGCAACGTGGTCAACCCCGACGACATCGTGGAGGAGTTCGGGGCCGATACCTTACGGGTCTACGAGATGTTCCTGGGGGCCTTTGACCAGACCATACCCTGGTCCCAGCAGGGGGTCAGGGGCTGCAGAAGGTTCCTGGAAAGGGTGTGGAGGCTCCAGGAGATACTGGCTGAAGGGGAAGATTATTCCCCTGAGCTGGAGGCCGCAATGCACAGGACCATAAAGAAGGTCAGCGAAGACTACGAGAGGATGAAATACAACACCGCTATTGCCGCCATAATGTCACTGGTCAACGACTTCTACAACGCGGGGAAGATTACCAGGGGAGAATTTAAGACCCTGCTCATACTCATAAACCCGGTGGCGCCCCATATTACCGAGGAGATGTGGAAGCTGGCCGGTTTCGAAGGCCGGGTCTACAGGCAGAAATGGCCTGCCTGGGATGAGGCCAAGACCGTTGAGGACGAAGTGGAAATAGCCGTCCAGGTCAACGGGAAGGTGAGGGATTTAATAAAGGTAGCCAAGGACGCTCCCCAGGAAGTGGCCAGGGAAGAGGCTATGAGCAGTGAATCGGTGAGGAAGTTTACCGATGGAAAGACCATAGTAAAAGAGATTTACGTTCCTGGCCGAATATACAACATCGTCGTCAAGTGAGAAAAGGGTTCGCCTCCGTGTTGCTCCCGGGGCGAACCCCTTGTCCGTAGAGGGTACTGTCGGGAGCCAGTGGGAGAATCGTAAAAGCCATGGATAATTTTTTCGGAGATGGTTGTTTATGAAGAGGATCGTCAGTGTCAGTATAGGTTCATCGGCGAGAGATAAGAGGGTTGAAGCTGAGATACTGGGGGAGAAGTTTACAATTGAAAGGATAGGCACCGACGGAGACATAAAAAAGGCCATTGGGATAATAAAGCAACTGGACGGCGAAGTGGATGCCTTTGGCATGGGGGGTATAGACCTGTATCTCACTTCCGGGTCGGGAAGAAAGCACGTAATCCGAGAAGCCAAACCCATAATAGCGGCAGCCCGGAAGACGCCCATAGCTGACGGGACCGGCATTAAGATGACCCTGGAGAAGAAGGTCATTGAATACTTAAGGGACAACAAAATAATACCTTTAAAAGGGAAAAAAGTGCTGGTTACCTGTGCCGCAGACAGGTATTACATGGCCAAGGGCTTCACGGAAAGCGGCTGCCAGGTGGCGGTAGGGGACCTGGCATTTGCGCTGGGGATACCCCTGCTCATAAGGAACCTTGTTTTTTTTCGGGTGCTGGCAAGCATTGCGGTGCCCTTAATATCCAAGCTGCCCTTTAAAATACTCTACCCCACGGGAGAAAAGCAGGAAGAGACGGATCCGGTCAAATATGCCCGCTTTTATCACGAAGCCGACATAATAGCCGGAGATTACCACTACATAAAGAAGTATATGCCCCTGGACATGATAGGCAAAGTGGTTGTGACCAATACGGTGACGGAGGAAGACGTAAAATTTCTGAAAGACAGGGGTGTAAGCACCCTCATAACCACCACGCCGGAATTCAGCGGAAGGTCTTTCGGCACCAATGTCATCGAGGCGATACTGCTTATAGTTTCGGGCAAAACTGTAGACCAGCTTAAGGACGAAGACTACTATGAGCTTTTGGACAAACTGGCCTTTAAGCCCAGGATAGAGCGCTTAAACCAGGTGTAAAAGATGCCAGATCCGCCGGGATGCTGATGCCCCGGCGTTTTTATTATTAACATGCTTCCGGGTCTTTTTTATCTTTGGCCCGGCTTAAGTTAAACCCGTTCCTTTCAAAGCCCTGGTGCCGGCTTAAACTTAAACCCTGCACCTGGAGCGGGCTTTATTTCCTTAGTTTAAATGCTTGCCCTGCTGCCCCTCATTTTTAGACCCTTACGCCGCTTTGCCTGCCATGTCCTGTTGCTTCCCTGGCGGCGAGCTTCCTTTTTAAACCCCTATGCCTCCACCTGCTTCTTCCGGGATTAACCGGGCATGTGCCTTAGCGCTTCCATTTACTGAATAGGGAGCGTTTTTTTAATTATACTAACTTTAGAAATTAAAGACGGCAGGGCACGCTGAAGAAGGCTGGACGGAATAAAGCCGAAGGGGAGTTTCACATGAAAGAAAGCGCTGTGAAAACAGGCTCTTTTAAGGGTATTGACTTCTATTTCATAAAGGCCGACAGGTTCAAAACCAGCTCGGTAAGCGTCTTTTTTAAAGACTCACTGACCAGGGAAAATGTTTCCGGGAATGCCCTTCTACCGGCTGTCTTGAGGAGAGGATGCGAAGGCTTTCCCAGCACGCGCCATATCGCCGGCAGGCTGGAAGAACTGTATGGCGCCTCCTTTGACTGCGGCGTGGTAAAGAAAGGCGAGTGCCAGGTCATGATGTTTTTCGTGGAGTCGGTGGCGGACAAATACACCAGGGAGAAGGAGAGCCTGCTGGCAAATGTTTTCCGGCTTTTGTACCGGATACTGGCAAGCCCGGTGAAAGAGGGCGGCGTCTTTAAAAGGGAATACCTGGAGCAGGAGAAAAACAGCTTAAGGGACCTGATTGAGGGAAGGGTAAACGATAAAGTGTCCTACGCCGTGGAAAGGTGCCTGGAGACAATGTGCGAAAAGGAGCCTTACGGGATTTACGAGTACGGCTCGGTGGATGACCTTAAAGCCATAACGGCCGACAGCCTCTACGCCCATTACCTGGACTTCATGGCAGGGCTGCCCGTTGACGTTTTTGTCTGCGGAAGGGCGGAAGACAGGGTGATGGAGGAAATAAGGGATTTAATGGGACAGCTTGAGCGCCGTGAGCCAAAAAGGGTGGAAACGGGCAGCTCCAGCCCGGCGGTGCAGGCCGGGGAGAGAGAGCTTGCGGAAAGGATGGATGTAAACCAGGCCAAAATATCCTTAGGCTTCAGGACCAACACCTTCCCCGGTGAGGAGGACTACTACAGGCTCCTGGTATATAACGCCATACTGGGTGGCGGCGTCCACTCCAAGCTTTTTCAGAACGTCAGAGAGAGAGAAAGCCTGGTGTACTATATTTTCTCCAGGCTGGAGAAGTTCAAGGGGCTCCTGGTCGTAAGCGGCGGAACCGAGGGCAGGAACCTGGAGAAAACCAGGAGGGTCATTTTAAAACAGATGGAGGAGATCGCCCGGGGGAATATAAGCCCCATGGAGCTGGAGGCGGCTGTCAGGTCCATCAGGACCGGGCTGGAAACTCTTAAGGACAACCAGGTGAGCATGGTGGACTTCTACTTCAGCCAGGCCGTTTCAGGGGGGAAAGACACACTGGACAGTTTAATCGAGAAGGTGGAAAGGGTTAAAGAGGAGGACGTGGTGAGTGTTTCAAAAAAAATAAGGCTGGACACGGTGTACTACCTGCTGCCCAAATAAAAAGGGTGCCTTAGGGAGCTGGAAGGAGGGGACAGATGGACGTAAAGACTATAAGTGTGGAAAGCGTTGACGAAGTGGTTCACGCCTACAGTCACAGGAGCGGCCTTAAAGCCTTTGTGATACCCAAGAAGGGTTACACCCAGAAATTTGCCGCCGTATCGGTGGCTTTCGGGTCTGTGGACAATTATTTTATACCCCCGGGGAAGACGCAGGCCCTGCGGGTGCCCGATGGCACGGCCCATTTTCTGGAGCACAAGCTGTTTGAGCAGAAGGACGGCAACGTGATGGAGAAGTTCGCCCGGCTGGGTTCCAGCCCCAATGCCTATACCGGCTTCAGCCAGACGGTTTTTCTCTTTTCCTGCGCCGACAGGTTCAACGAGAACTTCCGGCTGCTCCTGGACTATGTGCAGAATCCCCATTTTACCGACGAGAGCGTGGAAAAGGAAAAAGGCATAATTGAACAGGAGATACAGATGTACGAGGACAGCCCCGGATGGAGGGTGTTTTTCAACCTCTTAAACGCCCTTTACCTTGAGGACCCGGTGAGAATTGACATAGCCGGCAGCCCGGAGTCCATACGGGAGATTGACAAAGAAATACTCTATGAATGCTACGGCAGCTTCTACCACCCTTCCAACATGATGGTGCTGGCGGTGGGTGACGTGGACCACCTGGAGGTGTTTCAGATGGTGGAAAAGGGAATAGGAAAAAGTGAGCCGGCGCCTGAAATAGAGAGGATTTTCCCTGCAGAGCCGCCCCGGATAGGCAGCAATTACGTGGAGCAGAGCCTGTCCGTGGCCGTTCCCCGCTTTCAGATAGGCTTTAAAGACGAGGCCCCGCAAACTTACGGCAGGGAAAGCCTGATGCGGGAAGTGGCGGTAAAGCTCCTCCTGGAAATGCTCCTGGGCAAAAGCTCGGATCTGTATAACCGGCTTTACGGGGAGGGCCTTATTAACCCCACCTTTGAATATGATTACGGCATTGAAAGAAGCTGTGCCTTTTCGGCCATCGGCGGGGAGTCATGGAAGCCTCCGGAGGTAAGGGATAAAATAGCGAAAGCCATTGAAAGAGTTGGGAGAGAAGGGCTTAAGACAGAGGCCTTTGAAAGGGTAAGGCGCGCAATGACGGGCAGATTACTGCGGCAGCTCAACTCCGTGGAAGGGATGGCTTACACCTTTACATCGGTTTACTTCAGAGGGGTGAGCATGTTTGACTATTTGGATATTTATGATAAAATAACCTTCGAATACGTCAGAGAGGTTTTTAAAGACCATTTTAAACCGGAAAACCTCGCTTTGTCCGTAATCAAGCCAATAGAGGAGTGAGTTGGCCGTGGGCGACTACATCCAGTTTCCCAAGCTCTTTGGGGATTTTAAGTTCTATATTGACAGGGTGGCTTTCACCCTTTTTAACATTGAGGTTTACTGGTACGGGATAATAATAGCCGCAGGTTTCATGGTTTCCATTCTGCTGGCCATGAGGGCCAGTAAGAAGTATGGCTTTGACTCGGACACGGTTTTGGATCTGGCCCTGTTCGCCATACCCGTGTCCGTTGTCCTGGCAAGGCTCTTCTATGTGATATTCAACTGGAGCGATATTATGGCCAACCCCATAGATATTATAAACACGCGGCAGGGCGGCCTGGTAATCTACGGCGGGATTATCGGGGCCATAGTGGTGGCCTTCATTTTTGCCAGGGTTAAGAAAATAAGCATGTATAAACTTGCGGATTTCGGCATACCTTACCTGGCCCTGGGACAGGCCATTGGCCGGTGGGGCAACTTTGTCAACCAGGAGGCCTTTGGGGGCAACACCAACCTGCCCTGGGGAATGACCGGCACGGGAATACGGAGTTTCCTCATGGATTTGTCCAATAACGAAGAAATGTTAAAAAAGCTGGGTATTCAAGTAGACCCGGCAAAGCCCGTGCATCCGGCTTTCTTCTATGAGTCGCTCCTGTGTTTTGCCATATTTTTATTCCTTTCCTGGTACAGGAAAAAGAAAAAGGCCGACGGAGAGGTGTTTTTGCTCTACCTGACCCTGTATGGAACAGGAAGGTTTTTCATTGAAGGGCTCAGGACTGACAGCCTGTTCCTGGGCAACTTCAGGGTTTCCCAGGTGATATCCTTCATTCTTGTAGCCATATCCATTCCCCTGCTCATAAGAAACAGGAGAAAGGCCATTGACCTGGAGATAGAACTGGCTGATTCCGGGAAGAGCAAGTACGGAGAAATACTTGAAAAGCTGAGGGAAGAAGAAAAGCCGGAAAAGGACGGCGCCCAGGAAACCCACGGGGAGGAAGGGGTTTCCGACGCTTCAGCCCAAGAGGGCCAGTTGCCGGATAAAGCTCCGGAAGAAGGCGAAGCCGCACCCCAGGAGGAAGAGGAGGCTCCCTCCCGGGAGGATGAAGGCGCCGGCGCAGCCGACAAGGCCGGAGAGGGCAGCTGACTTAAAGGGCGTTTTGGAAAAAAGGCGAAAAATATAGAGATAAGGGTGAAATCCACTGTATTTCATAGAAAAGAGCAAAGGCTTAAATTACTTAAAACGCTTTGATTATTTCCTTTTTTTTACGGTGCTGGCCTTCTCGCTTTTGGGGCTTATGGTTCTAAACAGCGCCACCAGGTCCATTGACGGCGGCACCGGCATTACCTTAAAACAGGTCCTGAGTCTTATAATAGGCGTTGTCCTTGCCCTGGTTTTAAGCCTTATCGACTACAAGGACCTGAGGATAGTGGGGCCCTTTTTGTATTTGGGGACTACGGCCCTGCTTGTGTACGTCCTTTTTAAGGGATTCGGGGAAGAAACCACCGGCGCCAAAAGCTGGATGATGATAGCGGGATTCAGTTTTCAGCCTTCCGAGGTGGCCAAAATAACCTTTGTTATAATGGCGGCCCTGTTTTTAGACAGGCTGAAAGAGAAGAGCGGAAGGCTTAATATGCTCAAGCTTATCGTATATTCCGCCATACCCATCGCCCTGGTTATGGCCCAGAACGATACGGGCACTGCCATGGTTTTTATCTTTACCTTTGCGGTTATGGTCTTTATATACGGCCTTCCCTATAAGTACTTTCTGGCGGCGGGAGCGGCTTTTGTCCTGTCCACCCCCTTTTTGTGGAAGTTCGCCCTCCGCCCCCACCAGAAAAAGAGGATCCTGACCTACCTTTTCCCTGAGTCGGACCCCACCGACGCGGGCTACCAGATACTCCACTCCAAGAGGACCATAGGCTCGGGGCGGTTATTTGGGAAAGGGCTTTACAAAGGCATTCAGACCCAGCAGGGCTTTGTGCCTGTCAAAGAGTCGGACTTCATCTTCACCGTAATCGGCGAGGAGCTCGGTTTCATCGGAGCCGTTGGCGTCCTTCTCTTTATTTTCTTTATACTCCTGAGGTGCATCCATGTTGCCAGGAATTCCAGGGACCAGTTCGGCTCTTTCCTGGTTACGGGGCTCACCGGGATGCTGGCTTTCCACTTCATAGAAAACATAGGCATGACCATCGGCCTCCTTCCCATTGCGGGCATACCCCTGCCTTTCGTCAGCGCGGGAGGCAGCGCCATGATATCCAATTATATAGCCATAGGGATAGTTTTAAGCGTGTCAATGAGGCGGAAGAAGACCATCTTTGACAGTTCCCAGTAAGAAATTTTAACAGGTTATACCATGGCCAAGCTTCTTAAAAAAGATAGGGCTTTTGTCCTATCTTTTTTAAATTTTTCCTAAAATCTTAAATTGAAGCTTGATTATTAAAAAATTTTCAATTAAAATTACAGGTAAGTGGTGGAAAGTGGGGTAAAGTGGTTGATAGTGTTAGGGCTGTGAGGTGAAATGCTTGTTTTACGGTGAGTACCAGCACGCCCTGGACTCAAAAGGCAGGGTAATCATACCTTCAAAATTCAGGGAAGGACTTGGTGAAAGGTTCATAATAACCAAGGGGTTGGACCAGTGCCTTTTTGCGTACTCATCGGAAGAGTGGAGCAACCTCGAGGCCAAACTGAAAATGCTGCCCCTGTCCAGCAAAGACGCCAGGGCTTTTGTGAGGTTTTTCCTGGCGGGAGCTGCCGAGTGTGAGCTGGACAAGCAGGGCAGGATACTGATACCCCAAAACCTGAGGGAATATGCCAGCCTGGAAAAGGAGATATATATTATAGGCGTTTCCACCAGGGTGGAAATCTGGGCTAAGGACAGGTGGGAGGAATACAGCAGCAGTGAAAACCTCAACGGGGACAGCCTGGCTGAGAAGATGGAGACGCTGGGCGTATGACAAGGCACTGTCCAGAGGCATGAAGATATGGAGTTTGCGCATGTACCTGTTTTGCTGGAAGAGTGTATACGGGGTTTAAACATAAAGCCCGGCGGGACCTACATTGACGGAACCGTAGGCGGCGCCGGGCATGCGGCGGAGATTCTTGCACGGCTTGACAGGGAAGGGACGCTGCTGGGGATTGACAGGGATGGCTGCGCCGTGGAGGCGGCCGGTAAGAGGCTTGAGGCCCTGGGCGCCCGGGCAAGGGTAATTGTGGAAAAGGGCAATTTTTCAGATATAAAGCAGGTTTGTGAGAAACATGGCATTGGAGAGGCAGACGGGATACTTTTAGACCTGGGGGTTTCGTCTTACCAGCTTGAGGAGGAAGAGCGGGGGTTCAGCTACCAGAGGGATGCCCTTCTGGACATGAGAATGGACGAAAGCGCTGAGCTTACCGCGGAGACAGTGATAAACGAATACCCGGAAGAAAGGCTCGCCCGCGTGATAAGGGAGTACGGCGAGGAAAAGTGGGCGGCCCGCATAGCCTCCTTTATAACCGAGAGGAGGAAAAGAAAGCGGATAAGAACCACTGGGGAACTGGTGGACATCATAAAGGCCGCCATTCCGGCCGGGGCAAGGCGCAGCGGGCCACACCCGGCAAAGCGCACCTTTCAGGCTGTGCGCATTGAGGTCAACGACGAGCTGGGCCATTTGAGGAAGGCAATCGCCCCGGCGGCGGAAATGCTGGCCAAAGGAGGAAGGCTTTGCATCATAACCTTTCACTCCCTGGAAGACAGGATAGTGAAAGAGGAGTTTTTAAAGCTTACAAAAAGGTGTACATGCCCCCCGGAGCTTCCTGTCTGTGTATGCGGGAAGGTGCCCGTGGGAAGGATTGTAAACAGGAAACCTATACTCCCTTCCCGGGAGGAAGTTGAGAATAACCCCAGGGCGAGAAGCGCCAAACTGAGAATCCTGGAGAAAACTGCCGGGGAAGGTTTATAGGCTTTAAGTTTCCTTCGCCCAGGACAAAAGCGCCCGGAAGATGCCGGGATTGATGTACGAAGGCTTGAAAGAGCAAAAGATAGTGAAGCCCAGCAAAAGAAAAGGCAAAAAAGATCAACAAAGGAGGAAAACCAGTCAAGAAGTGTTCCATTGTACCGAGGGCTGGTTTAAAAACCAGTCCCCGGGTTTATTATCTTCAAAGCCCTGCCATGGGCTTAAAATGCCCTTTAAGGGGTTTTACGGGAATAATGGCCGGCAGAGGTGAATACTATTGATTAAGGCAGGAAAACAATACGTAGAGGGAACGGTAGCAAAGAAAATTGAATATGACGTGTATGAGCACAATGAAGTCCTGAAGACTAAGAAAATACGCAAACACAACAGCCGGGCCAAGGCAAAGGCGATACTGTACATATTCCTGCTGTTTGCCATGAGCTCAGTTGTGATATACAGGTATTCGAAGATTACCGAGCTTAATTACAACCTGGTAAAAAAGGTGGCGGAGTATAACCAGCTCAAGGAGCAGAATGCTTTCCTCAAGGCCAAACTGGACAAAGACAAGAACCTTCTGAGGATAAAGCAGCTGGCCGAAGAGAGACTGGGGATGCAGCAGCCGGAAAAGTACCAGATTACATACATAAGCGTTCCCAAAAGCGACTTTTCCGTCGCCTTAAATGCGTCCGGCTCTTCCAAGGAGAAAAACGGCATGTTTGCGCTGATATTGGACCGGGTGGGGAGATTTGCCCGTTTACTTTACTGATGAATATTGATGAGTCTTATTCTATCAGAAGGCTGGTTGACGGACTGTGGATTTAACCGTATCTACAGTCTTTTTTATAGTAAAGCCTGATGATTTGCGGTTAGGGGGTCACGCCTTTGGCAGGAACGGGACTGCTCATAAAAAAGAGGATGGTTTTCTTGCTGCTGGTCTTTTCACTGTCCATTATCTTCCTGTTGGGCCGCTTTGTCTGGCTGCAGCTGGTAAAGGGGAACGAATACAGACAACTGGCTTTTGAGCAGCAGAGGAGGGAGAGGGAGATAAGCCCCAAAAGGGGAATAATCTACGACAGAAACGGAAAGGAACTGGCCTACAGCGCTTCCGTGGAGAGGGTCACCATCAACCCCAGGGAATTCAGGGAGTCATGCGATGATGTGGAAAAAGCTGCCGAAGAGCTGGCCGCAATCCTGGAACTGGACAGGGAGAGCGTTCTCAAAAAGATAAACAGCAACCTGGGCTGGCAGAGCATAAAAAGGAAAATAGACAAGGACGTAGGGAACCAGGTGAGACAGTGGGCCCAGGAAAGGGAGCTGGCGGGGGTATATGTTGACGAGGACAGCAAACGCTTCTACCCCTACGGGAACCTGGCCTGCCACGTCATCGGCTTTACGGGGACGGACAACGAGGGCCTGGAAGGCATAGAGGCCGTCATGGATAAATACCTGAAAGGCTATCCCGGCAAGATCTTAAGCGGCATGGACGCTTCAAACCGGCAGCTGCCCTTTGAGCAGGAACTGCGCATAGACGCCCAGGACGGCCTTAACGTGGTCCTGACCATTGATGAGGCCATCCAGCATTTCGCCACCAGGGCCCTGGAAAAGGCCATAGCGGACAACAAGGTGTTAAACGGCGGGGCGGCCATAGTAATGGACCCGAGAAACGCGGAAATACTGGCAATGGTGTCAAAGCCCGACTATGACCTGAACAACCCCTGGGCCGCCCCCGACATACCGGGCATTGATGAAAGCACTTGGAAGGGCACCACGGAGGAAGAGGTGGACATATTAAGGAGAAGCGTCTGGAGGAACAAGGTTGTGGCGGACACTTATGAACCGGGCTCGGCCTTTAAGGCCATAACCGCCGCCATAGCCCTGGAAGAAGGCGTGGTCACTCCTGAAACGCCCACCAACGACGCTCCGGTGAAAATAGGAAAGCACACCATCAACTGCTGGAGGGTTGGAAGGCTCCACGGCAGCATGACATTTAAGGAAGGGGTGTACAACTCCTGTAACCCGGTTTTTGTCAAGGTGGCCATGGATATAGGTATAGAAAAGTTTTATAAGTACGTAAAGGCTTTTGGCTTTTATGACAAGACAGGGATAGAGCTGGGCGAGGGCAGGAGCATATTCCACAAGGAGCCCAGGGAAATCGACCTGGCGGTAGCCTCCTTCGGACAGAGGTTCCAGGTTACCCCCATTCAGATGATTACCGCCTATGCCGCCATAGCCAACGGGGGTAAGCTTTTAAAGCCGCGGCTGGTAAAGGAAATCACCGATTCCAGCGGGAATGTGGTGCAGAAGTTTGAGCCCGAGGTCATAAGGAACGTGATATCAAGGGAAACTTCCGACACCTTGAAGGAGATACTGGAAGGCGTAGTGTCCAAGGGCACCGGGAAGAACGCCTATATCGAAGGCTACAGGGTTGCCGGGAAGACGGCCACATCGGAAACCACTGAAAAGGGCAGGTATATTGCCTCTTTTGCCGCCTTTGCCCCGGCAGACAACCCGGTGGTATGCGTGCTGGTGATACTTGACAATCCCACCGGGCCTTACGGCTATTACGGCGGAGTTATTGCCGGGCCGGTGGTAAGGGAGATCCTGGAACAGACCCTGGACTATCTCGGCGTTGAGAGAAGGTACACCAAAGAGGAAGAGGAAAAGATGAGGCAGCAGGTGTTTGTTCCCGAGCTGGAGGGCCTGACCCTGGCAGAGGCCAAAAAGCTTCTTGAAAAGAACAACCTTAGGTATAAAATAGAGGGGGAAGGCTATACCGACGAAACAAAGGTGGTTCAGCAGACTCCCACGGCAGGTGCCGGCGTCCTGGGGAAGTCAGTGGTAATACTGTACACCTATGACCCGGGAGAACAGGTAAAGGTAAGGATGCCCGATCTGCTTCACAAGACGGTGGAAGAGGCCGCCGAAGCCCTGAACAGGGTGGGCCTCAACATCAGGATCATCGGCTCGGGTGAAGCGGTGAGACAGCAGTACCTGCCGGGCACCGAAGTCAGGAAGGGCGAAATTGTGGAGGTAGAGTTCAGGCACTTAGACAGCAGTGTGCTGGAAAAATCGGTTGAGATACCAGGCATTCAATGATACGGAGGATGATGCCATGCTACTGGCCAAACTGGTGGAAGGGCTGCCCGCAGAGCTGATCAAAGGCTCTTTGGACGCGGATATATGCCATATAGCCTATGATTCAAGAAAAGTCAAAAGCGGCTCCCTGTTTGTGTGCATACCCGGGACCAAAACCGACGGCCACAACTATATCAGCCATGCCATAGAAAACGGCGCCCGGGCACTCCTGGTACAGAGGGCGGTGGAAGCCCCGGAGGGAATCAGCGTTGTCAGGGTGCCGGACGCCCGGTACGGCCTGGCCCATGTGTCCGGCCTTTTCTTCGGCCATCCTTCCGGGAACTTTAAGCTGGTAGGGATTACTGGGACCAAGGGCAAGACCACCAGCAGCTATATGGTTAAGTCGGTCATGGAGGCGGCAGGGATGAAAGTGGGGCTCATTGGCACCATAGCCAACATGATCGGCCAAAGGGTGCTCTACACCGAAAGGACCACTCCCGAGTCCTATGACCTGCAGAGCCTTTTTCACCAAATGGCGGAAGAAGGCACCGACGGCGTGGTAATGGAAGTGTCGTCCCAGGGGCTGGCCTTGAGCAGGGTCGCCTGCTGTGACTTTGACGTAGGTGTTTTTACCAACATACACAGCGACCACATCGGCCCGGGGGAGCATAAGGATTTCGAGGACTATCTCAATGCAAAGCTGAAGCTCTTTGAAATGTGCGGAAAAGGGCTGATTAACATAGACAGCCCCTATGCGGAGGAATTCTTAAGACACGCCAGGTGTGAAACCCTTACATACGGAATTGGCAAAAAAGCCGATATCAGCGCCCGGGAAGTGGTGACACGCCCCGACGGGGTGGAGTTTAAGCTGATTTCTCCCTGGGGGGAAGAAGAGATAAAGGTAAAGATACCGGGCCGTTTTAACGTATACAACGCCCTTGCTGCCGCAGGGGCCTGCAGTTTGCTGGGCATTCCCCTGTCCGTCGCCCGGGAGGGGCTCGTTAAGACCAGGGTAAAGGGCAGGGCGGAGACCATAGACAGCGGAAGGGGTTTCACGGTAATGGTGGACTATGCCCACAACGATGTTAGCCTTGAGAACATCCTTACCACCGTGAAAGAGTACACCGGCGGCAGGGTCATATGTGTTTTCGGCTGCGGGGGCGACAGAGATCCGGAGAGAAGGTTCGGCATGGGGGAGGTTTCAGGCCGCCTGGCCGACTTTACCGTGATAACGTCCGACAACCCCAGGACCGAAGATCCCTGCAGGATAATGGAACACATAGAAACCGGCATGAAAAGGACCAGCGGGAAATATATTAAAATAGTAGACCGGCGGGAGGCAATCAAGTATGCCATAGAAAAGGCCAAACCCGGAGATCTGGTCCTGATCGCCGGCAAAGGGCACGAGACCACCCAGACTTTTAAGGATAAGACCATTCACTTTGACGACAGGGAAGTGGCCGAGGAGATACTGAAAGAGATGGGTCAAAAGGCGGAATCGGAGGAAGAACAATGTTGACTTTAAGCTGCCGGCAGGTTATGGACGCGGTGGGCGGAGTACTGCTTTGCGGAAGCGAAGACACGGAGATCCGCGGGGTAAAGACCGACTCCAGGAAAATTGAAGAGGGAGACCTTTTTATCCCCCTCAAAGGGGAAAGGTTTGACGGCCATGATTTTATCCTTGAATCGCTGAATTCGGGAGCGGCCGCCGCCCTGACCTGCAAGCCCATGGGACCTGTTCCCGGGAAAACGCTGATCCTGGTCAGTGATTCGCTGAAAGCCCTGGGCGACCTGGCCGCCTGGTACAGGTCCGGGTTTAAGTTCCCGCTGATAGGTGTAACGGGCAGCGTTGGGAAAACCGGCACAAAAGACATGATAGCGGCTGTTTTAAGCAGGAAATTCAAAGTGCTGAAAAACGAGGGCAACCTGAACAACGCCATCGGTTTGCCCTTAACCCTCTTTAACCTGGACCTTTCGCTGGGTGCCGCGGTGGTTGAGATGGGTATGAGCGGATTGGGGGAGATCAGTTACCTTACTTCAGTTGCCAGGCCCGATACGGCGGTTATTACCAATATAGGGGTGTCCCATATCGGGAAACTGGGTTCAAAGCTGAACATATTAAGGGCTAAGCTCGAAATCCTGGAGGGCTTGAAAAAAGACGGACCGGTCATGTTAAACGGGGACGATCACCTGCTGTACGGGCTTAAGGGTCTGCTCAGCCACCGGGCCGTGTTTTTCGGAACCAGGGAAGGCGTGGATTTAAGGGCCTGCAATATAAGGTCCATGGGAGAAAGGGGCGTATCCTTCAGCCTCTGGTCCGGGGGGAGCCGGTGGGAAATAAGGGTGCCGGTGCCCGGGGCCCATAACGTATACACTGCCCTGGCGGCCATAGCCGTTGGGATGGAGTTCGGCATGTCCCTCCAGGAGATGGCGGAGGGGATTGCAGGCTTTTCCCCGGGCAGCGGGCGGATGAATGTCTACACCAGGGGCGGGCTTAAAATCATTGACGATACGTATAACGCCAGTCCCCAGTCGGCAAAGGCGGCAATAGACGTCCTTAAGGAAATGGGGCGGGAAGGGAACAGAACCCTTGCCATCCTGGGCGACATGCTGGAACTGGGAGAGTGGGCCGGCAGGGTCCACGAAGAACTGGGAAGATATGTGAGCGAAAGGGGCATTGACTGCGTCATTGCGGTGGGGAAAAACGCCGGGCTTATAGCCGACGGAGCCCGTGAAGCCGGGATGCCGCAGGACCGGGTGTTTCACTTTGAAGAAAAGGACGAGGCCTTAAAATTCCTCGGGGATTTTGTAAAAAGCGGAGACCTGGTGCTGGTAAAGGGCTCAAGGGGCATGAAAATGGAGAAAATAGTGGAGTACTTTTTAAGGGCGGCGAACAAATAGGGCGCCTGTTGGCTTAATTCACATAAGATGTAATAAGGAGACCCGGGTGAAAATTTAAACAGAGACGGACCTGCCTTAAGGCTATAAGCCAGGTAATTTGCCCGGGTTTTAAAACACGTGAGGTGAAACGACTTGGGGAAATTAATTAACGATTCACTGCAGGTGCTTGTTTTTACGGCCTCGTTTATACTGGCCATTTTCCTGGGGCCCGCTGTGATACCTGCCCTGGCAAAGATAAGGTTCAGGCAGGTGGTCAGGGACGACGGACCTGCCAGCCATTTAAAGAAGATGGGAACGCCCACCATCGGGGGGATTATATTTTTAATACCGCTGACGGTAGTGTCGCTGATATATTCCCTTTATGACAGCAGGATACTGCCTGTCCTGCTGGCTACCCTGGGCTTTGGGGCCGTGGGTTTTATTGACGACTACCTGAAAGCCGCAAAGAGGAAAAAGGATGGCATGTCGGCAAGGCAGAAGATGCTGGGACTGCTGATTGTGGCCGCCGTTTTCACCGCCTATGTCGCCAACCGGGGAGACCTTGGGGTTGACGTGATGATACCCTTTATAGGGGTTGTCAGTTCCAGGTGGTTTTTTATGATTTTCACGGTCTTTGTGTTCCTGGCCGTCACCAATGCCGTAAACCTGACCGACGGCCTGGACGGGCTTGCGGCCGGCATGAGCCTCATCATTATGATCTTTTTCACCGTGGTGGCAATGACCAGGGCCGAATGGAGCTATTTGAAGGTTTTCTGCGCCTCCCTTGCCGGCGGCTGCCTGGGCTTCCTGGCCTTTAACATGTACCCGGCCAGGGTTTTCATGGGAGACACGGGGTCATTGGCCCTGGGAGGGGCCATCGGGGCGGCGGCGGTGCTTATGAAGATGCCTTTTATCATACTGCTGGTGGGGGCTCTCTTTGTCATAGAAGCCCTGTCGGTAATGATACAGGTGCTGTATTTCAAAAAGACCGGCAGGAGGGTGTTCAAGATGGCTCCCATCCACCACCACCTGGAACTGTCCGGGTGGAAGGAGACCAAAGTTGTAACGGTGTTCTGGCTTATTACCCTGGTTCTGTGCCTCACAGGCTTCTTCCTGTTGATGAGCTGACGGCGGGACTTTATAAATGGCATGCGGAAAATTTAAGTGGGAATACTTGTCCGCGGAGGTATTTGGATGGCTTCGAAAAAGCCCTTTGACTTCTGGATACTCTTTACGGTGTTGATTCTCCTTGCCCTGGGGACCGTCATGGTTTTCAGCGCCGGAGCTCCTTATGCCTATAACTGGTTTAAGGGGGACACCTACTTTTTCTTAAAAAAGCAGCTTAAGCTCCTGCCGGTAGGATTCGCTGCCATGCTGGTAACCATGAACATTGACTACCGGAAGTTTGGCAAGTGGTCCCCCATTTTTCTGGTAATAAGCATTATCCTGATGGTGCTGGTCTTAATCCCTGGCATAGGCATTGAGTCCAAAGGGGCCAGAAGGTGGCTGGGAATAGGCGATTACAGCTTTCAGCCCTCGGAGCTGGCCAAACTTTCCCTAGTACTCTTCTTTTCCTACAGCCTTTCCAGGAGGAGGGACCGGCTGGAGCGCTTTTTTAGCGGGCTTCTTCCCTATCTGCTTATACTGGCCGTGTTTGCCGTATTGCTTCTCTTGGAACCCCATAAGAGCTGTACCGCCATAGTGGGCATTGTGGCCTTTATAATCCTTTTCTGCGCCGGGGCGAAAATCAGGCATTTTGTTCTCCTGGCGGCGCCGGCGGTGGCTGCCGTAGGGGTCATCATTGCCATGTCCGACTACAGCCGCCAGAGGATCCTGTCCTTTTTAAACCCTTCCGCCGATCCCCAGGGGGCCGGATGGCAGACCAGGCAGTCCCTGTACGCCATAGGTTCGGGAGGGCTTTTCGGAAGGGGAATAGGGAAGAGCCTGCAGAAGTACCTTTACATTCCTGAGCCCCACAATGACTTCATCCTCTCGGTTCTGGCTGAAGAACTGGGCTTTATCGGCGTGTTTACCGTCCTGGTGCTCTTCCTTATTTTTATATGGCGGGGGATAAAGGTGTCGCTGAACGCCCCTGATGTCCTTGGGAGTCTTACGGCGGCGGGCATAACCTCCCTTATAGCCGTGCAGGTGGTCATCAACGTGGCGGTGGTGACCGGTTCAATGCCCGTAACGGGAATACCTTTGCCCTTTTTCAGCTACGGGGGCACATCCCTGCTGTTTTTGATGAGCAGCGTCGGAATCCTGCTGAACATTTCCCGCTACGCCAACTATGAGCGAATATGAGGTGTTGGAAATGAGAGTTATTTTTGCCGGAGGTGGAACGGGAGGCCATATATACCCCGGGATAGCCCTGGCCAGGTATCTGAAAAAGGAAGACCCGAAGGCCGAGGTGCTCTTTGTGGGTACGGCCCGGGGCCTGGAAACAAAGATTGTTCCCATGGAAGGCTTTGACCTTAAGCTTATAAGGGTAAGGGCCTTTAAGCGGAAATTTTCCTTAGACACCTTTAAAACCGTGGCCGAGATGTTTGTGGGCTTTGCAGAGGCGGGAAGGATTATTAAGGAGTTCAAACCCGACGTGGTGGTGGGCACCGGCGGATACGTCTGCGGGCCGGTGGTGATGAATGCGGTCCTTAAGGGGATACCTGCGGTCATTCACGAGCAGAACGCCTTCCCGGGGGTAACCAACAGGATACTCTCCCGCTTTGTGGATTCTACAGCCATAAGCTTCAAGGAGTCAAGAGAATATTTTAAAAACGCCAGGAAGGTGGTGTTCACGGGAAACCCGGTGAGGGGCGAAATGCTCAATGTCACCAGGGAAAAGGCCAGGGAGAAGCTCGGCATCGGCAGGGACGAGGCGCTGGTGGTGGTAGTGGGCGGAAGCCAGGGAGCGGCCGCCATAAACAGCTGCGTTACCGAAATGCTTAAGAATTTTTATAAAGACGGGGACTGGAGCATGATTTTCTCCACGGGCAACGGCCAGTATGAGGTTGTTTTGGAGCAGCTTAAAGGTTTTAGCTGGGCTTCGGTGAAAGTGGTCCCCTATATTTTCGAAGCCGCAGAAACCTATGCCGCCGCCGACCTGGTTGTATGCAGGGGAGGGGCCATTACCAGCAGCGAGCTTACGGTCCTTGGCATACCTTCCATCATGATACCCCTCCCGGGGGCGGCCGCAAACCACCAGGAGCACAATGCCAGGGCCCTGGAGAAGGCGGGGGCTGCCGTTGTAATAACCGAGAATGACCTCAACGGCAAAGTGCTGTATATGCAGATAAAGAAGCTCCTAAAGGACAGGGAGCAGCTCAACAGGATGGCCAGGAAGGCGAAAGAGGCGGGAAACCCCTCGGCTGCGGAAAAGATAGCCGCCCTCATAAAGGAAGCCGCGTCAAAAAAGCAAAACGCTTAATGCCGCATGGTATTAAAAGGCCTTGTGAAAGGGCAAACCCCGGGGGCCAAATCTGTGTTTGGGGTAAGAGGGCGGCGGGTATAACAACTTATAGAGCTGCCGGCGGCGCCAATCCCTTTAGGCGGGACAACCTTTCAGGGCCTGGGCGGGCCCTTGAAATTGTCCCAAGTAACAAAATTTTATTCGGCACCATAATATGGTACTGTGTCTTGCATCAACTTTGTACCGGCGGAGGTGCCGAATATGGCAAAGATTATTGTTACAGGCGGACAAAAGCTGAAAGGGGAGTTAAGAGTAGAAGGCGCCAAGAATGCGGTGTTGCCCATTTTGGCCGCTACCATCTTAAACGGCGGCGTTAATGTCATAAAAAACTGCCCGCAGCTCAAAGACGTGGGCATAATGCTGGAGATCCTGAAGAGGCTGGGTTGCAGGGCAGGCATGAAAAATGGCACAATAACGGTAGACTCTTCCACGCTGAACAGTACCGAAATACCGGCCGAGCTGGCCATGGAGATGAGGTCGTCCATAATACTCCTGGGCCCCCTGCTGGCCAGGTGCGGCAAAGTGACCATAAGTTACCCCGGCGGGTGTGAAATAGGCCCCAGGCCCATAGACCTCCACTTGAAGTCGCTGAAACTGATGGGAGCTAAGGTGCAGGATGTCCACAGGGGCTTCATATACGGCGAGGCCGAGACTTTAAACGGTTACGACATCCAGCTGGACTATCCCAGCGTGGGAGCTACGGAAAACATTATGCTGGCAGCTGTGTTTGCCGAAGGGGAAACATATATCCGCAATGCCGCCAAGGAACCGGAAATAGTGGACTTGCAAAACTACCTGAGGAAAATGGGCGCCGACGTGCAAGGGGCAGGAACCAGTGTGATCAGGGTGGGCGGAAAGAAAAAGAAGCTTTGCGACGTTGAGCACCAGGTCATTCCTGACAGGATAGTGGCGGGTACATATATGGTAACGGCGGGCATAACCGGAGGACAGCTTCATTTAAAGGATATTGTCCCGGAGCACCTGGGGGCTGTCATATACAACCTGAGGGACGCCGGCTGCCGAATAAACATTGAAAAGAACGCCCTGACAATTACTGGGCCTGCCAGGCCAAGGGCCCTGGACACGCTGCGCACTTTGCCCTATCCCGGCTTCCCTACGGATATGCAGGCCCAGATTGTGGCAATGCTGTCCATAGCCAGGGGGACCAGCGTAGTGGTTGAGACGGTGTTTGAGAACAGGTTCCAGTACGCCGAAGAACTGATAAAAATGGGGGCCAACATAAAGCTGCAGGGAAGGATAGCCGTGGTAAAAGGCGTGAGAGGCCTAACCGGCACTTTTGTAAACGCCAGGGATTTAAGGGGAGGAGCCGCCCTTGTTCTGGCGGGGCTTGCGGCCGACGGGGAGACGGTTATATCGGGCACGAAGCATATAGAAAGGGGCTATGAGAAAATAGAAGAAAGGCTTTCACAGGTGGGAGCCAATATAAGAAGAGTTGAAGACGGCCAATGAGGAAAAAAGCAAAGGGATAAAACGGGGAAAGCTATGACAAAAGAAGATTTAAAAAAAGGACAAGGTGTTATGAAGGCTGAAAAACAGAAGAGGAGATATGTGGTAACAAAGGTTTTGATGCTTCTGGTGCTCTCTTTTTCTGTTTTAACCTCACTTGTCATGTCTCCGCTGTTTAATATAAAATCAATAGAGATAGTGGGGCTTAAGCGCTATCCGGAAGCGGAAGTAATCGCGGCATCGGGTTTGACGCCGGGAAGCAGCGGTTTTAGGGAAATAGGCGGCAGC
>JAKOSZ010000262.1 GCA_029776555.1 Bacillota bacterium
CTCCCATTGTCAGCATAATGCACAAGGCCCAGGAGATAGCCAGGGGCAATTTTGACCAGACGGTGGAAGTCCGCTCCGATGACGAAATCGGGAAACTGACCAGCGCTTTCAATTACATGGCCAGGGAGCTTAAAGACACCCTTGAGGAAATCTCCAGTGAAAAGAATAAAATCGAGACCATTTTAAACTACATGACTGACGGCGTTGTGGCCTTCAACCTCCGGGGTGAACTGATACACGCGAATCCCGCTTCCAAGAGGATCCTGGGCACCGATGAGACCTGGAACAGCTTCGATGAGTTTTCCTCTAAACTCGGGCTGGGCCTGTCCCTTAAGGAAATCGGGGCTGCGGGCGGCCTTAGCTGGAAGGAAAGCATACTTGGCATCGGGGAAAAATATGTAAGGGTATACTTCGCTCCCGACATAGCCAAAACCGGCAGCATCATAGCCGTGCTCCATGACGTAACCGAACAGCAGAAGCTTGAGAACCTGCGGAGGGAGTTCGTCGCCAACGTCTCCCACGAACTGAAAACGCCCCTTACCTCCATTAGGACCTACACCGAGACCCTTTTGGACGGCGCCGTCGGCGAAGAAGAAACCAAAGCCAGGTTCCTGGGGGTAATCCTGTCCGAAACCGACAGGATGAACAGGCTGGTAAGGGACCTCCTGCAGCTCTCCAGCCTGGACAACAAACAGGTTAAGTGGAACAAAAAGCCCGTGTTTATATGCGACCTGGTGAAGAACGCCGTTGAGAAAGTAAAGCTTGAAGCCAAAGCAAAAGGACACCATCTGGAATGCGTCATCGAAGGGGATATCCCAAGAATAACCGTAGACTATGACAGGATTGAACAGGTGGTGCTCAACATATTAAGCAACGCCATAAAATATACCCCTCCGGAAGGCACAATAAAGGCTTACGTTGGGAAAATGCCCGGCCGGGTATACATAAAGGTGGCCGACAACGGCATAGGCATCCCGAAAGAAGACCTTCCCAGGATCTTTGAGCGCTTTTACAGGGTTGACAAGGCCCGCTCCAGGGAGCTTGGAGGTACAGGCTTAGGGCTTTCCATCGCCCAGGAAATTGTGGAAGCCCACGGCGGAAACATAAGCGCCGAAAGCGAGCCGGGAAAGGGCACCGAAATAACCGTAACCCTTCCGATTGACGCCGCTCAGCCCGAAGCAGAAGACCGCTTCCAAGCTGTAAATCTTTCTTAAATGGCACGTAATGGATTTGTAATACGAAATAAGTTATAATTAACTTGAAACAGTGAAAAAGAAGAGGGCTTTGTCGTCATTTCTTAAGTGAACTATGACCTTGAGGTGCTTGCGTTATGATGAGGTTTAAAAAGCTGAGCTTAATACTTGTGCCCATTATTATAGTTTTAATATTGTCATCAACGGTATCCGCCGACGGCGAAGGCAAAGAGGGTATTCCTGAGCAAATCCCCGAGTTTGTCTTTGATGTTGCAACCGAACCCTCAAAAGAAGATACGCTGTTTCAGGTTGACAGGCCCTCGAGCAATGAATGTTTCAGGGAAGACTACTGCGTGGTGTCCGGCAACGCCAAAGAGGAAAACGTAAATATTATGGTAATGACCCTGGATTATGCGTCCAGGAGGTACCAGCCGGTTGAACTGGAAGGCAAGAAGGTGTGGAGCGCGGGAAAGTCGGGATTTTTTGCCCTTAAAGGAGTTCCGTTGAAGAAGGGTTTGAACACGTTAAGGATTTACGCTTTCCTGGAGGAAGCCCCGGAAGAAGGACAAATCACCGATATCAGCGTCAGGATGATAGGCTCTTCTTTCCTGTCAAATCTGAAGAGCAGCATATTTAACCTGACCGACGCCATAAGGAGACTTTTAAGGTAGTGACTGAAACTCCAGGGGAATCGGCTCATGAGAAAAACCAGGGTTGAGAAATTGAAGTTTTACATACTGATGCTTTTAATAGCGTCCAGTTTGTTGCAGGTAGGATACCTGTGGACTTATCAGAGTTACGGGTTTCCTGCTAATTTTATTTTTGGGGTAATTAAGGGACTCTCCAACGAAGACTTTGTGGATATGGAGGAAAAGGCCCGCAGTGAAATCTTCCAACCCTACAGGCTAATAGTTTCCGAGGGGTACAGCAAGCCGCGGTACGTGCTGCAAACCCGGGACAAGTACTACAACTCCCTGTGGGAGAAGGCCAAGGCTTATCTGAAAGCAGCCCTTGAGGAAGGAAGATCCAGTTTTAAGCCCATCCCCCCGTCTGAATGGAATTATCTCTCCTCGTCAAAGTCCATTACATATGAGTTTGCGGCATACATCCCCATGGATTTGCTTTCCTGGTTTTTAAACCTTCCCAACCCTTCCGACCGGGGCCCGTCGGGAATGATCAAGGTAACGCTGATGCCCTGGGACAACCCCGGAGTTGTGTATGTAAAGGACAAATCGGAGATATATGAGTGCAGGGTGGAAAATTTAAAGGCTTTCGCCAAACAGGATTTGGATAAGCTTTTAGCCTACCTGCAAAACAACTCCCATATAAAGTACGACGCCATAAATGACTTTTTCCCCGACATGTCCCCGGAAATTCTGGGAATCATCAATCAAGAGGCTGCCGTGGAGTTATACACCATCTCTTCTTCCCTTTCAAAGTGGTTTGATGAAAACGGGGATTTTACGTCCTCAGACGTGGAGAATATAGCGGAGCATGTCCTTGGCAACGAAAAAGACAGTTTTGACCGTTCTCTCCTGGCAAACAAGAAAGAAATGGAGTTCAAAACCCAGAACAGCATGTACAGCGTATACAGCAACGGGGTAATTGAATACCGGCACCTTTCCCCGCAAGCCGGCCTTAACAGGGGCGATCTGAAGGACGCCTTCCTGAACGCCTACGGCCTGGTCAACCGCCTGCTGCCCCTCACTTCAGGCGCTGATGTCTACCTCTCCATGATAAACACCGATGACGTTTCAAGCTACGAGTTCTGCTTTGACTATATCGTCGAGGGAATCCCGGTCATTATTGATGTTAACACCCCAAAAAGCATACTGGGGATAGCCGGCGAGACAAACCTGCCCCACGCCTTTACCATCAGGGCAAACAGTTCGGGTATTCTGAGAGCCTCCGCCATACCCCTGGTCTTTTCCACGGTAAGCAGGAAAAAGTACAACATTTCGTTTATAGACGCTATGGAGAAAGCTTTCAGCAATGATGAATTCAGAGAGAGAGTAAGAAGCAAGGGGGATGACATACAAAACATTTACATAGCGTATAAAGTGCCCTCTTCCAAAGAAGATGAACTGGACCCGGTGTGGACTATAAAAACCATAGAGGGCGACTTTAGCTTGCCTATAAGCCCGATTTCCAACTGATAGGGGAAACGCGTATGGATTGGTCAAAGGCCAAAAGCATCCTTATAGCAATTTTTTTGGCGCTAAATGCCTACCTTGCCGTTACAATCTACAACAGCGTAAAGGAAAACAGTGTTTCTGCCGAAAACATCGCCAACACCGTTAAAGTGTTGAATGAACGCGGCTATACGCTGGAATGCGAAATCCCGGCCACGGTTAAGGCCTGCTCCTTAAGCTACGAAAACGGCACCATGGATGTCAGTTTTTTGAAGAAAAAGCTCCTGGGGAGCGAAAGCACGCCAATAAGCGACGACAGGTATGTCTCCGGCGGGAAGACATTGGCCTTTTTGCCCGGCAACGGTTTCAGATACAGCAACGAGGCCCCTTCCGGCAGCGTTGACATCAATGACATTCCCAAAGTGACGTCCTACGCTTTAAACTTCCTTAAAAGCTTGAAACTTCCGGTGTCTGAGTTTTACCTCGACGAGGCGGAAATGGAAGAAGACGCTATCAAACTGGTCTTCATAGGCAAATACAGGCAGTACTTTGTCTTTTATAACAGGGCAGAGCTCCTCATCAGCAAAAAGGGCATTGTGTCACTGGACTGCAGGTTCATTGAAGTTAAGCGCCTAAGCCATACGACAGTCAAGTTCACCCCTGCTTACCAGGTGCTTTTGAGGAACTTCCCCCGGGGGAAGGGAGGAACCATTGTAAGCATAGACCTTGGCTTCTGGTGCCCCTACCTGCAGCAGACCAAAACCGAGTCTTCCAGCCCGCCCCTTTGGAGGGTAAAAATGAAGGACGGCACTGTCAGATACTTTACCGCTTCCGACGGTTCCGAGTTTTTCCCGGCCGAGTAGGCCTGCCCTGTAAAGTCCTTTTGCCCGAAATGAGATGCTTCGGCTGTTTTTTTCAAAATACTGGTGAATATCTTGTCCAGGTGCTATAATATAACTGCAACTTGTAATATTAAACTGCCGGATGACGAAATAGCTTTTAGGAAAACACCGTTTACCGGAAAGCCCCGTGCGGATTTCCCTTCTTTGCGGAAAAGGGCAGATGGAAGAGGTTGGCGCAAGGGTGCGGCTGGCGAAAAAGTCTTCAAAAGAGAAAGCAGGTGCTGCTGTTGGAAAAGTTTGTGATTAACGGTTTGAGACAGCTTAAGGGCGAAGTCAGTATCAGCGGATGCAAAAACGCGGCTGTTGCGGTGTTGCCGGCAGCCCTACTTCTGGACGGACCGTGCAGGATCGAGAACATACCTGACATAAAAGACGTGGATACGTTAATGACCATACTGAAAGAAATGGGCGCCGAAGTGAGTTCAGACGATTCCGGAACGGTCACGGTAGACCCTGCTAAGGTAAATACATACAGAGCCGACTACGATCTCTTAAAAAGCCTGCGGGCTTCCTACTACCTCCTGGGGGCGCTATTAAGCAGGTTCAACAAGGCGGAGGTGGCCTTCCCCGGGGGCTGCGATTTCGGTTTCAGGCCCATAGACCAGCATATAAAGGGATTTGAAGCCCTTGGAGCCACTGTAAGCATAGAACATGGCGTGGTGAAGGCGTATGCGCCCAAACTTGCCAGCAGCCAGATATACCTTGACGTTGTAAGCGTAGGAGCTACCATTAATCTGATGCTGGCCGCAGTCAAGGCGGAAGGCACAACCATAATAGAAAACGCCGCCAAGGAGCCCCATGTGGTGGATACGGCAAACTTCCTAAACGCCATGGGGGCCAACATCAAAGGCGCCGGAACCGACGTAATAAGGATAAAAGGGGTGGACAGGCTTCCCGGCGGCAGCTATTCCATTATCCCCGACCAGATAGAGGCGGGAACCTTTATGATTGCCGCAGCCGCCACCGGCGGTGATGTGGTGGTAAGGAACATGATACCAAAACACCTGGAATCCCTCAGTGCCAAGCTGCGGGAGATGAATGTCAACCTGGAGGAAGGCGAAGACTGGATAAGGGTGTGGAGAAGCGGAGATATTAACAAGGCCGCAATAAAAACCCTCCCCTACCCCGGTTTCCCCACCGACCTTCACCCCCAGATAGCGGTTCTGCTTTGCCAGGCCGAAGGCACAAGCACCATCACGGAAGGGGTATGGGACCTTCGCTTTCAATATGTGGATGAGCTTAAAAGGATGGGCGCCAACATTAAAGTGGAAGGCCGGATGGCAGTGATAGAGGGAATCACCCACCTTACCGGGGCGCCGATAAAGGCTACGGACTTAAGGGCGGGAGCGGCCATGGTGCTTGCCGGGCTTGCGGCCAAAGGTAAAACCGAAGTTTACAATATCAAGTACATAGACAGGGGCTACGAACGCATTGAGAAAAAGCTCCAAAGCCTGGGGGCCGACATAGAAAGGGTTTCGGAATAAAAGCCGGTGAAAAAATAAAGCTGCTTGGTCAAGCAGGGTTTTCCCGGGAAATACAAAGGATGAAAGAGGAAATACGCGTATGGTAAAGTTCTGCAGTCTTTTCAGCGGAAGCAGCGGCAACTGCCTGTTTCTCTCGGCCGGAAGCACAAAGCTTTTGATAGAAGCAGGCTTAAGCGCCAGGAAGATAGCGGAAGCCCTCAATTCTATTGGAGAAGATATATCGGACATAAACGCCATTCTTGTCTCCCATGAGCACTCGGACCACATAAAAGGCGTGGGAGTGCTGTCCAGGAAGTTTGGAATCCCGGTATACGCCAATAAGAGCACATGGAAGGCCATGGAGGGCCTGATAGGACCCCTGGAAGAGAAAAACATGGTCTGCTTTGAGACCGGGGAAGCCTTTTCCGTCGGGGGAGATATCCTGGTAAATACCTTTCCGGTTCCCCACGACGCGCTGGAGCCGGTAGGTTTCAGTTTCTGCGCGGGCGGCAGGAAGATTTCCATAGCCACAGACATGGGGCATGTGAGCGCCGAGGTGCTGGACCAGCTTTCAGCCAGCGACCTTATCCTGGTAGAGTCCAACCACGACGTGGAAATGTTAATGGTGGGGCCCTACCCCTGGCACCTAAAGAGAAGGATAATGAGCGACACAGGGCACCTTTCAAACGAAATGGCCGGCAGGCTGGCGGCTTACCTGGCTGAAAGGGGAACAAGCAGGATTTTGCTGGGCCATCTGAGCAAGTATAACAATTTCCCGCAGCTGGCCTACCAGACGGTCCAAAACGCCCTTTTTGAGAAGAACATATACGTGGGAACGGACGTAATGCTAGACGTGGCCCTAAGAGACAGGACCGGAAGTGTGATAGAGCTTTAGGGAAAAGGGCAGCGGCAGTCGGCCCAAAGCGCTGACCGTTTTTATTTAATGCCGTCAACCTCCTTTTTTCATGCGACGCCGGCGCACTGGTTCAGGAAAGTTGACGAATCGTCCTGCATACACTATCATATACTATAAATGAAAATGCTTATTCGCACTCCATAGCATTTTCCAATATGAAGCGACAGTTATACTTCAAACTGAGCAGGCGATGAACCTGGTTAGGTTCATGGGGCTGGGCCGTAGTCGCGCGGCAGCAGATGAAAAAGACACATCTGCAGGACAGTAGTATGTTCCGCAGATGTGTTTTTTTATCTGGTGCGGGAACTAACAGGGGACAATGAAGTGACTTAAGCCTGTTAAAAGGACCCGGAAGGCTGGAAAGGGAGGTATCTTCCTTGTCAGAAGGCAAAATCCACCTGACAGGCATAACGACCGAAATGGCCAGAGAACTCCAGGAGAAGTTTGGGAAAAATGAGCTGACTCCAGGGAAAAAAGAAAGCTTTTTCCTTAAGGTTTTACATATTATCAGTGAACCCATGTTTTTACTCCTGATAATTGCCGCTGTTATCTATTTCTTCCTTGGGGAGCCGGGGGATGGCGCAGTAATGCTCACCTTTGTGGCCGGCATCATCAGCATCGATGTTATCCAGGAGTGGAAAACCGATAAGACCCTAAACGCGCTCAAGGAATTGTCCGCTCCCCATATCAGGGTCATTCGCGACGGCGAAGAAAAGCAAATCCCCAGTGTTGACCTGGTGCCCGGAGACCTGATGCTGATTCACGAAGGCGTAAAAATTCCAGCTGACGGCATTATTGTAAAGTGCAGCGACCTGTGCGTTGACGAATCTACTCTTACCGGGGAGGCTGAAGCTGTCTGGAAAACAGCTGCAGCTAATGCGGAACCGTCTTCCGGCTATTGGCGGAAAGATTACTGCTACGCAGGCACCCTTGTGACCCACGGTACGGCAGTGGTGCAGGTTAAGAAAATCGGGGCATTGACAGAATACGGTAAAATCGGCGCAAATGTGGCATCGGCGCCTGAATTGCCTACCCCTCTGCAAAAACAGACGAGAAGCCTTGTTAAACTTTGCGCTGCAATTGCCGCCTTGATGTTTGTCCAGGTTGGCATAGTGTCTTATCTTAACATGCCAGGCCTTCCATCAAGTGAGCGTTTGGTCGAAAGCGTTCTTGCCGGCATTACCATTGCAATGGCAATGATTCCCGAAGAACTCCCGGTAATCCTTACGGTTTTCCTCTCCATGGGAGCATGGCGGCTTGCGAAAAAGCGTTCTCTCATACGCAGACTGCCGTCAGTGGAAACCCTGGGTGCTGTTTCGGTGCTCTGTGTGGATAAAACCGGCACCATTACTTTAAACCAAATGACAGTAGAGGATATATGGACAATGGATGGGGATGCCATGAGGTTTTATGAGGTCATGGGACTTGGCTGCGAAACCAATGCCTATGACCCAATGGAAAAAGCAATGCTTGAGCACTGCGAAAAGCTGGGCATCAGCAAAGCCCATCTTTTTGAGGGCGAGCTGATTGCAGAATACGCCTTTACCAATGAATTGAAAATGATGGGACACGTGTGGCAGCACGAAGGTGAGATTATTATTGCCGCTAAAGGTTCTCCTGAACGCATACTCATGATTTGCGAGATGACCGATAGCGATCGCAAAAAAGTGGAAGATAAAGTCCGGGAGATGTCGGAAAAGGGCCTGCGGGTAATTGCTGTTGGCACCAGGAAGCTTGACACAGAGGCGGATATTCCTGCCGAAATCACCGACTGCAGGCTGACCTTCTGCGGCCTGGTGGGCCTTGCCGATCCACCCAGGGAAAATATAAAAGAAAATATTGCCGTCTGCAATAAGGCCGGCATCCGCGTGGTGATGATTACCGGAGACAGTGCCATCACCGCCGCCAGCATAGCTAAGAAAATCGGCATGCCCAATTA
>JAKOSZ010000263.1 GCA_029776555.1 Bacillota bacterium
TATCCTGGAGAATGGGGATATAATTGAGATAGACATAGCGGCAGAGGAAATATAGTTTACATAAGCCAACAACGGCGCTTTTTGGGTATCCGCATCAGCTTAGGAGTCCTGAGGGGGAATTGACTTGCATTTGAATGTTGTTCTTGTAGAGCCTGAAATACCACAGAACACAGGGAATATTGCCAGGACATGCGCTGCTGTCGGAGCAAGGCTCCACCTTGTCAAACCCCTTGGCTTTTCTGTGGAAGACAGGTACTTGAAACGGGCAGGGCTTGACTACTGGAATAGTGTTGACATACAATATTATAATAGTTTTGAAGAATTGCAGGAGAAGTTTAGCAGCAGTGTTTTTTACTACGCGTCTACAAAGGCTATCAACGTATACACGGACGTAAAGTACCCCGACGGATGTTTCCTGGTCTTCGGTAAAGAAACCTCCGGTCTTCCGGAAGAGCTCCTATGGGCCAACAAGGACAGGTGTATTCGCATCCCCATGAGGAGTGGTATTAGATCGCTGAATCTCTCTAACTCAGTGGCAATAGTTGTTTACGAGGCTCTTCGGCAAAACGGTTTTGCCGGCCTCGAAAAAAGCGGGAGATTGACCAGGTATGACTGGTGACAAACTAAGTCTTAGGGGGTGACGGATATGGTCAACAGGGAGCGGATGAAGGAAGAATTTATAGAGCTTGTGAAAATTGACAGCTTGAGCCTCCAGGAGAGGGCTATGGCTGATGTCCTGAAGTCAAAGCTTCAAAAAATGGGTTATGAGGTGTATGAGGACGGGGCCGGGGAAAAGATAGGGGGGAATGCCGGAAACCTCCTGTGCACCGTAAAGGGAACGAAACAGGTGCCTGCTGTTTTGCTTGCGGCCCATATGGACACGGTGACTCCCGGGACGGGGAAGACAGCGGTGGTGGAAGACGGCTTCATTAAGTCGGGAGGAGATACCATACTGGGAGGAGACGACGCGGCAGGCATTTTATGCATCCTGGAAGCGATAAGGGTGCTGAGGGAGAAAAAACTCCCCCACGGGGACATACAAATAGTGTTTACGGTGGCAGAGGAGTTAGGCCTCCTGGGCGCCAAATACCTGGATTACGGTAGAATATACGCCAAATACGGCTTTGTCCTGGACCACGGAGGCCCCATTGGCTCCGTAGCGGTTAATGCCCCTTCCCAGAACGAAATCATCGTGGCGGTAAAGGGCAAGGCGGCCCACTCGGGGGTCGAGCCCGAAAAGGGGGTAAATGCCATACAGATTGCCGCCAGAGCAATTGCGTCCATGAAGCTTGGAAGGATTGACGAGGAGACAACGGCCAACATCGGGATTATTACAGGAGGGCAGACCACCAACATCGTATGCGACAGGGTAGAGGTAAGGGGGGAAGCCAGGAGCAGGAGTGAGGCCAAGCTGAAGCAGCAGACCCTGCATATGGAGGAGTGCTTTCGGAAAGCAGCCGGTATGCTGGGCGGGTCTGTGGAGTTTAAGGCCGAACTCATGTATCCGGCTTTTAAAATTGATGAGAACTCGGATATAATTGCCATTCTCAAAAAAGCCGCCGAAAAGACCGGTGTAAGGCTGACACTGGATGCCACCGGCGGCGGCAGCGATACCAATATCTTTAACGGCAACGGAATCCAGTCTGTGAACTTAAGCGTAGGCATGGACAAGGTGCACACCGTGGAAGAGAGGATAAGCCTGGACGACCTGGCAAAGGCCTGTGAGTTTCTCATAGCCGCCATTACATTTCTGGAATAGGAAGCAGCCGAAAATAAAATTAAAAGGGGGATGCAAAATTGCAGTATAGGAAATTTGGGAATACCGGAGTGGAGATTTCAGCTTTGGGTTTTGGAGCCATGAGGCTTCCATACTGCGAGAAGGACGGCAAATGGGTGCTGGATGAGGAAAAATCCGTACAGATTCTGCAAAGGGCTTTTGACCTGGGAGTAAATTACGTGGACACCGCTTACGGGTACTGTGACGGCAGAAGCGAGTACGCTGTGGGAAAAGCCCTGAAAGGCTACAGGGACAAGGTATACCTCTCCACAAAGATGCCCACCTGGAATGTTGAACAGGAGGGCGATTACACCAGGTTATTGGAAGAGCAGCTTAAAAAACTTGATGTGGAATACATTGACTTCTATCATTTCCACGGCCTTAACAAGAACAACTGGGAAAACAAGGTGCTTAAGTTCAACCTGCTGGATGAGGCCGTGAAGGCAAAAGAACAGGGTCTCATCAAACACATATCCTTTTCCTTCCACGACTCTCCGGATGTGTTAAAAATGCTGGTAGACGCAGGCTTGTTTGAGTCGGTGCTATGCCAGTACAACCTCCTGGACCGTTCCAACGAGGAGGCCATTGCCTATGCCAGGGAAAAGGGACTGGGTGTCGTAATAATGGGTCCGGTAGGAGGAGGCAGGCTTGCGGCTCCGTCGGATGTCATAGCCAGGACCGTGGGAGGGAAGTATAAGAGCACCCCGGAAATAGCCTTAAGGTTTGTCCTGGCTAATCCCAACGTGTGCTGCGCCCTTTCCGGCATGAGCTCATTTGAAATGGTGGAGGAGAATGTCAGGGTGGCCTCTATGACGGAGCACCTTACCGAAGAGGAGAAGAGAAAGATAGACGAAATGTATGAAGAGACCAAGAGGCTGGCGGAGTTGTACTGCACCGGATGCAACTACTGCATGCCTTGCCCCCAGGGCATAAAGATACCCGAGGTGTTCAGGCTGATGAACCACCACCGGGTATACGGCCTCACCGAATACGCCAAAAGGGAGTTTGCCGCCCTGGGCAAGGATGACTGGCACGGGAAGCACCCGGATGACTGCGTGGATTGCGCCCAGTGCGAAAGCAAGTGTCCTCAGAATATAGAGATAAGGAAGCAGCTTAAGGAAGTGGTCAGGGAGCTGGGTTAATTCCCAAAGCGGGGGTCGCTTTTGGTCAGACGTTGCCGTCGGCACTGTATCGAGCACTCAAAGCTGCATAAGACTGTTAAACACAAAGGAAGTATCAGTGGCCATAGGAGTTGTGATAAGGTGGATTTTTCTGAAATAACGATAAAAGACAAAGCATTATTTGACCGCTGCATAAGAGAGTTCAACCCCCAGATATCTGAAATCACTTTTACCAACCTGTTTATGTGGAGAAAGACATATGGTTTTAGATATACCGTTGTAAACGAGCTCCTTTGCCTGGTGGCCATGTCCTACGAAAAACAGCCGTTTTTTCTGCCCCCCATCGGGCGCCTGGAGAAAGAAAGCTTTAAGGATACAGTAAAAAAACTTGCGGAGTATTCCCGCCAACAGGGTTGGCCTGTGGCGTTTAAGCGGGTCCCGGAAGAAATGCTGGAGTATTTTAAGGCTGCCGGAGCAGCCCGGGAGAACATCATATTTGACCGCAACAACTCGGACTACCTGTACCTGACCCAGGACATGATACATTTCAGAGGGAAGAAGTACCACGGCAAGAAGAATCACGTTAACAGGTTTGTCAAGTCTTACAGCCACGAATACGTGCCCATGGGGACGGAGCACCTGGCAGAGTGCATGAGAATAATGGAGGCATGGTGCGCGAGAAGGGACTGCAGCTGCCGCAGGGGTCAGTTTTGCGAAAAGCACGCCGTAAAGGACCTCCTGGATAGCTACGGGGAGCTGGGCTGCAAAGGGGCGCTGATTAAGGTGGAAGGCAGATTTGAAGCCTTTACCATAGGGGAGCTCTTAAACGAAGACACAACGGTTATCCACGTGGAGAAAGCCAATGACTCAATTAACGGCCTTTACACCTTTGTGTTTCAGCAGTTCTGCCTCCATGAGTGGAAGGACACCACTTACGTAAACAGGGAACAGGACCTGGGGGCAGAGGGCTTGAGGAAGTCCAAGCTTTCATACCAGCCTGTCAGGCTGGTCAATAAGTACACCGTATTGATAGATTGAAGATGCCTGATGTATACTTTATTGTGAAGGGGAAAACCTATTATCAACGAGGCTCCCGCTGAATTCGGGCCCCAGGGGAGCCAGGGAGGTTTCCCCCTTTATAAAGATTGTTAAAAAATTAATAATTTTTGGCCTTCTCTATTGAAAAAAAGGATGCGGTGATATAGAATTATATTGAATTGTTATAAACTACTAAATTACGGTTTCATGAGGCATAGGATGTAGGCCTTTCCAGCGGAACAGGCTATGGCTTCTTAAGTTAAGCGAGCCGAAACTGTGCTTCACCGGTATACACCAATTTAACAACGGGAGGTATGTACAATGGCAGTGAAAATCGGTATAAATGGCTTTGGCCGTATTGGTCGACTTGTTTTCAGGGCGGCAATAGACAACCCTGAGATCGAAATCAGGGGAATTAACGACCCCTTCATTGATCTTGAGTACATGGCTTATATGTTGAAATATGATACGGTACACGGCCAATTCAAGGGCACCATTGATACCAGGGACGGGAAACTGGTGGTAAACGGCAAGGAGATCGCGGTATACGGCTGCATGAACCCTGACGAGATTCCGTGGAAAGAGTGCGGTGCCGAATACATAGTGGAGTCCACCGGCGTGTTTACTACCACCGAAAAGGCCTCCGCCCATTTTAAAGGAGGGGCCAGGAAGGTAGTTATAACCGCGCCGTCAGCCGATGCGCCCATGTTTGTAATGGGAGTTAACAACGACAAGTATACGAAGGATATGAACGTGGTATCCAACGCGTCCTGTACCACCAACTGCCTTGCGCCTCTTGCTAAGGTTATACATGACAACTTTGGCATAGCGGAAGGGCTGATGACCACGGTACACGCCGCTACCAACACCCAGAAGACCGTTGACGCTCCTTCCAAAAAGGACTGGAGAGGCGGAAGGTCCATACTGGGCAATATCATCCCGTCTTCCACCGGTGCGGCAAAGGCTGTAGGAAAGGTTATACCCGAACTCAACGGGAAGCTGACCGGTATGGCTTTCAGGGTGCCTACCGCTGACGTTTCCGTGGTGGACCTCACCTGCCGCCTTGAGAAAGCAGCCACCTATGACGAGATTAAGGCAGCCGTCAGGAAGGCGGCCGAGGGCGAGCTTAAGGGAATCCTGGCTTACACCGAAGACGATGTGGTATCCTCCGACTTCATACATGACCCCCACACCTGCATATTCGACGCCAAGGCCGGCATAGCTTTAAACAGCAACTTTGTCAAGCTGGTGGCCTGGTACGACAACGAGTGGGGTTATTCCAACAAGGTGGTTGACCTGATTATGCATATGGCCAAGGTGGACGCCAGGTAAACACTATCAATAACCGCGAAATAAACACTTAAACGCCCGTGGAAGGGCTTCGTGCCCGTGTTTATTCGTAGCGAGAATGCTATAGGGGTTCGGTAGGCTCTGCCGGACCCCATAGTTTTAAAGAAAAAAGGACTTTAAACCTTGCGCCGGGCTTAAAGGGGAAAGGCCAAAAAAGGCGCCCAAAAAACAAGTTTTTTAGGCAGAAGAGTTTCAAGCTGCTTATTGGACCGGACAGAAGAGCGTTGGTGTACATTCTACATAGCTGGGAGTGTGAATGGTATGGAAGCGTTCAATAAGATGACCATCAGGGACATTGACGTAAGGGAGAAAAGGGTTATTGTCAGGGTTGACTTTAATGTCCCCCTGGATGAGAACCTGAATATTACCGATGACAAGAGGATAGTGGGGGCTCTTCCCACCATCCGATACCTCGTAGAAAACCGTGCCAGGGTAATCCTTGTGTCGCACCTTGGCAGGCCCAAGGGAGGACCGGAAGAGCGTTTCAGCATGAAACCCACGGCCAAAAGGCTTGCGGAGCTTTTGGGCCAGGAAGTGATAATGGCCGGCGACGTCATAGGTCCCGACGCGAAGGCTAAGGCTGCGGCCTTAAAGCCGGGAGAGGTAATGATGCTGGAGAATGTGAGATTCCACAAGGAAGAGGAGAAAAACGATCCGGCCTTCGCAAAGGAACTGGCCAGCCTGGCCGAAATTTACGTAAACGACGCCTTCGGCACGGCCCACAGGGCCCATGCCTCCACAGCCGGGCTTGCCGATTACCTGCCGGCGATGTGCGGTTTCCTGATTGAGAAGGAAATCACCTTCCTGGGCAAGGTAATTTCCAGCCCTGAACGGCCTTTTGTGGCTATTTTGGGCGGTTCCAAGGTTTCGGACAAGATCGGGGTAATTGAAAACCTGCTTGAAAAGGTGGACACCCTGATAATCGGCGGAGGAATGGCTTATACCTTCCTGAAAGCCCAGGGGTTCAGCATAGGCAACTCCATCTGCGAGGACGACAAGCTGGACCTGGCCAGGAGCATCATGGAGAAGGCCCGGGAGA
>JAKOSZ010000264.1 GCA_029776555.1 Bacillota bacterium
AGGTCACTTAAGCCGCACAGCGCTTCTTCGCCGTTATGCTTTAGGCTGCCCTTTGGCGGCTTTCGCCAGCTGGGCCAGCAGGAGCTCCGCCGCTGTTCTTTCATCCATTCTCCCAGTTTTTACCGCCATGTCCAGCTCCAGGCTCTTTTCCAGGCATTCCCTGAGCTTGTCCGCTGAAAACATCTCGGCCTGTTTTGCCAGCTTCATGGCGCCATAGGGCTTTAAGCCCAGTTTTAAGACAGCCTGGTTCCGGTCCGCCCCTGACCCCAAAAGGAGCTTGTACTGCAAAAGGAGCCTTAACTGTCGTACTATCATATGCATAATCACAGGTATGGGCTCCCTGGCGTTGACCATTTCATCCAGTATCATTAAAGCCCTGCGGGGGCTTTTATCGGAAATGGCGTCAATAAGGTCGAATATTCTTACCCTGACGGATTTTACGCACACCGCTTCAATGTCTTCCAGCGTCACCCGCTTTTTTTCCCCGGCAAAGACGGAGGCCTTGTTAATCTCATTTGCCATTTCGGTCATGCCCGATTCGCAGTTTTCCACAATCCATGAGGCGGCAATCCTGTCCACCTCTTTGCCGTATGTCCTGAAGGCCTTGATTACCCACCTCTTCAGTTCATCGCCCTTACGGTAGGGGAAATCCACCACAAGCCCCTTGCCTTCAATAAACCTGGCCAGCGCCTGCCTCATGTCCACGTCAGCCTCATAAAAGATTAAGCAGTTGTAATCAGGGACATTGGCAAGGTACGAAAGCAGCTCTTTGCCTTTCCCCCCGTCGGCTTTTGAAGAAGCCGAAAAAAGGTCCGAGTTTTTTATGAGGACCAGTTTCCTTTCCGAAAGCACCGGAAGGGTTTCACAGCAGTCAATCAGCCTGTTTGCGTCTATCTTCCCTTCAAAGACATGCCTGTTCAAGGTCCTTGCCGAAGGAGGGAGTATTGCGTTTTCTATGCTCTCTAAGTAATACCTCTTTAAAAACTCCTCCGGCCCGTAAAATAGATACAGGCTCCTTATGTTTCCGCTTTTTAAATCATCCTTTAGCATTTTAAGCCTTTCGTCGCTGTTTTTCGGCATTAGCCGGATCCTCCCCGCGTAAAACTTAAAAATTGTCAGACAGTCGCCTGCGGGCGATGGTCATTCTTCCGTAACCACGGTCTTTATTCTCGCCCGCTTCCCGTCGGACACCAGAAGCACCGCCCCCGTCCAGTCGGTCCTGAAAAGGCGCGCCCCCACCTTTTCAAGCTCCTCGATGACAGCGGGCGAAGGGTGTCCGAAGCTGTTGCTCCCAACACTTATTACGGCGGCTTTTGGCCTCACGGCGCCCACAAATTGGGGGCTGGTGGAAGTCAGGGAGCCGTGATGCGCCACCTTCAGTATATCCGCCCTTAAATTGAGGCCGCTTTTCACCAGCTTCTCTTCGGCTTCCTTTTCTATGTCCGCGGCAAAAAGCACGCTTATGTCATCATAGTATAATTTTAACACCAGAGAGCTGTTATTTAAAGCCGACACCTCCTCCCGGTAGCCTGGCTCAGGATGGAGGACCTCAAGGTAAGTTCTTTTGTCCAGGGCTATCCTGTCCCCGGCGCCTAACTTCATCACTTTTACTTTCTTCTTTTGCGCCGCCTCCAATAGAGGGCCAAAGTCCCCGGAGCCGTGACAGCGGGGGATAACCAGGCAGCCCGCCCTCATCTTTTCCAGGACCGGTATAAGCCCCTGGATGTGGTCGCTGTGGGCGTGGGTGGCTACCACCAGGTCCAGCTTATGAACCCCGTAGTCCAAAAGAAAGGGGACAACCACGTTTTCTCCCTTGCTGAGCCCGCTCTCTTCCCCGGTCCAGGAGCCGCCGCCGTCAATTAAGACCGTGGTCCCCTTCCAGGTCTTTATGAATGCCGAGTCCCCCTCGCCCACGTCCAGGAAAACCACCTCCAGCCTCCCCGGAAGGGCAAGCCGCAGGGTAAGGGCTGCCAGCAGGCAGCAGGCAGCCACTGCCCAATGGTAAGGCTTTACTTTCGGCTTGCAGTTGGGGATATACCAGAGGAATAAAAAGACTAAGCCATAGTAAGCCGCCAGGAGTGTTATGGAAGGGGTGGGCAGAGTTATCACGGCGCAGGGTATGGACGCCGACAGCTTTGCCGCGTACAGGATGAAGGACAGTATGCCGCAGTTGGCATAGCCGATGAAGCGAGAAAAGGCGAGGCTTATCTGCCCCACTGCGGCCATGAGAAAGCCCAGCACGGTGACAGCTTCTACCAGGGGCACCACAACAAGGTTTGACAGAAGAGAAACGGGAGAAAACTGGTTAAAGTAGAAGGCGGTCAGTGGTGCCGCCCCTGCCTGGGCCGCCAGGGTAACTGCCAGGGTATCGGAGACAAACCGGGGAAGAAACTTTGGGCAGAGCTTCTTAATCTGCCTGTGAAACAGCACTATTGAAAGGGTGGCGGCAAAAGAGAGTTGAAAGCCTATATCAAAGAGGGTAAAGGGGTTGGCCGTCAGCATCGCCATAGAAGTAAAGGCGAGGCTGGCGTATATATCCGGTTCCCGCCAGAGTATTCCGGCCAGAAGCACTAAAGAGGCCATTACCACCGCCCTCACCACCGAAGGGGAAAAACCGGCCACGAATGCGAAAAACCATAAAAACAGTATGACAATAGCATTGACCAGGCGAGGGTTAAGCTTCAGCTTTTTCAGGAGAAAAAATAGGGGTATGGCTACGAACCACACGTTCATACCGGAAGCCGCCATCAGGTGGTTTAAGCCTGCATCGGTGAACACTTCCTCCACCTGGCTGCTCAAGCCTTCCCTATAGCCTATGAGCATGCCGGTTAAAAGCCCGGCCTGTTCCTCCGGAAGGCTCTTTTCAATTACGTCGACTATCCGCTGCCTGACGGCAAGTCCCGCCCTGACGATCAGGCTTCCCTTCCCGCGGTCAATCAGTCTAAAGTCCCCTTCCCTTAAATACATCAGCCCTGAAATGCCCTGCTGGGCCAGGTAGCTCCTGTAGTTGAAGCCCCCCGGGTTTCTGGCCCCTTTGGGCTTTTCTATGCTGCCGTACACTTCCACCAGGTCGCCGTATTTAAGGCCCGGGTCTTCTCCCTTCACCTCAATGCTCAAAAGGATTTTCCCTTTCACGCTGAAGCTCCGGCTGTCGTACACAAGCCTTTCAGTCCTAAGGACGCACTTGATTCCGCTTTCTTCCTGAGAGGGTTCGGCACATATATATCCCGCCAGGCGCACCTTTTCCCCATAATAGCCTTCATATTTGCCTGAAATGCTTTTGTCACGGTAAAGGAACCCTGCCCCGCCGGCAAGGTAAAACAACACAAAGGCAGCCGCCAGCGCCCTTTTTATGGTGCTGGCATTACTGCCTGATAAATAAAGAAAACAAATAACCCCCAGCCAAAAACCCGAGGCCGCAATTAATACGGCTGAACCTGTCAGGTAAGCCGCCAGGATCCCGGCAATCTGGGCTAAAGACAGGGAACAAATGGGACGTTTCACGCTTCCTCCGCATAGCCGCGGTTTTAATCCCGCAGCACTGTTTTTCTTTTAATAGCAATTTTATCACATATTATGTTATATGTAAATATTTAGTAGTTAATGACGCAAATAACACAAAAAAACCCTCCTGAAAAGGAGGGCTGGGTATCCCCTGTTTTATTTTATAACTCTTCTGGCTGTGACGTAGGACCTGGCGTAGAAGCTTTCCGAAAGTTTCGAAATATTTACCCCGTATCTCTTGGACTCGGCATGGATAAACTTGCCGTCCCCTATGTATATGCCCACGTGGTCAATTATTCCGCTGCCGGTGTTGAAAAACACCATATCCCCCACTTTAAGCTGGGACTTGTCCACTTTGGTGCCTTTCTTAGCCTGGTCAGCCGCCACCCTGGGCAGGGTGATGCCGAACTCCTTAAACACGTACTTGGTGAAACCCGAACAGTCAAAACCTTGCTCAGGAGAGTTCCCTCCCCAGACATATTTGCAGTCGAGGAACTTCTTAGCGTAATCAACCAACTTCTTTGCCGTTTCGGCGGCTGCCGCCGACTGGCTGTTTGCTGAGGCCGTGCCGGCTTTTTCCGTTGTTCCCCTGGAGGCCACAGTTGCCGCGCCCCTTACTATGTAATCGCCATGGGCCCACCCTAACTGGCCGCCGGCTGTCTTCACCCGGTACCACGCCCCTGAACGGGAGATAAGGGTCAGGTTCTGGCCTTTCGTGAGCTTGCCCAGAATTTTTGAAGACGTGGAGGGCTTTTCCCGCAAATTAAGCACTTCCGTGTTTACCTTTCCCACTCCCAGGGTAACCTCTTCCACCTTCAGGTAGTCCCCGTGCACCCAGCCTTCGGTATTCCCGTGCTTCACCCTGTACCAATCGCCGCTTTTGCTGAAAACCTGGACCTTGGTTCCCCGGGGAAGCTTGTCCACAATTTTGGCGGAAGTGCTGGAAGACTGGCGCATGTTGAGAACACTGCAGATTACCGTTCCAACCCTTTCGATTCCGTCGTCCCAGCCAAAAGCCAAAACGGAATAAAGGCCAACGACCAATACGAGAACAACTAGACTGAAAAGAATCTTCCTGGCATTAAACATTTTTACCTCCTATTTGGGCTTCCGAAGTTAGCTGTCGGGTTCGGGTATAGGAAACCCCTACTGCTGCACCGGCAACAGATTAACCCCAAAGAATGGTTCCTCCGTACCCCCGGATAGCGGGAGATTCAGCCATATTTACCTCTTACGGAATCGATTATACTTGACCAAAATTTGCTTGTCAAATACAATTATTTACATTGGAAGAGAAATGGAAATTAGAATTAAGCTTCAATCCTTTTGCCCATGATCACCGCTCTTACAGGTTTTCCGTAAAGGACAAGGCCGGTCTTCATTCTCCTTATTTCGGCAAAGCCCAGCTTGGACCAGAAGGCTAAGGCTCCCTGGTTTTCTTCGGCTATGGCAAGGTAGGCCCTTTCTATTCCGCACTGCTCTTTAAGATGAGTGAGGAGAAGGCCGACGGCATCCCTTGCGTAGCCCCTGCCCCGGCAGCCGGGGTCTATGGCCAGAAGGCTTATCCACACGCAGGGTGCCCCTTCGGTAATCAGCCTGCCTTTCAAAACCCCAACAAGGGTGCCGTTACAGGCCGTATAAATTCCCGCCAGAATCTCCGTGTCCGAAGAAGCCGTCTTCTTATACATTTCCGCCAGGTATTCATGGGACACAGGGGAGTCCAGGCCGGTAGCGTAGCCGAATCTTTCCGCATCGTTATACCAGGCCAGCAGGCGGGGAAGCTCCCTTTCCTCCAAATCCCTTACAATTGTCCTGGGACTTTTAAGGCACACAGAGTACATGGCGCTAAAGCAACCTCTCAAATTCCCTGGCGTTTACCACGGCCTTGCCTACCGGGTGGTTGTTGAAGGCTACCACAGTGTTTTTTGCCCTTATCCGCATCTCGTTTACCAGGGGGACCCACTCCAGGAGTTCGTCAGTGCTGTAGAGATAGTCATAGCGCTGAGAGCCTTCTCCGGAGTACCATTTGGCAGCGTTCCGCCCGTGGAGCCTCAAATAAGCCGTATCGGAGGTGACGGCCGCAACCCTCCTGACAAGCCCCCTTATGGCCGGCTCATCAACACAGACAAAGCCCAGGCTGCAAGCCTTAAGGAACTCCATAACCCCCTCGTTTATCCACTCCTGGTTCCTGAACTCCACGCTTACCTCCACTTCCCCGAACCACTCCCTAAGCCTTTTCAGGTAGTCCAGGTTCTCCCGGGTCCGGTGGAAGGAGTAAGGGAACTGGGCCAGGAGGCATAAAAGCTGTCCCCTTTCCAGAATGGGCCTTAACGAATAGAGGAAATTTTCCGCCTCGGCTTTGCCGGCGTTTCTCTCATGGGTAAAGCCTCCGAAGAGCTTTACCGAAAACATAAACCCCTCGGGGGTCTTTTTCTGCATACCCGCGAAAAGTCTTACCGAGGGCATATGGTAGAAGGAAGAATTGATCTCCACAAAGTTAAAGTGCTGCGCGTAGTAGTACAGCATATCCGAACTCTTTGTCCCCTCCGGGTAGAAGGGGCCAATCCAGTCCTGATAGGAGTAACCGGATGTGCCAATATATATCATGGGGCGTCTACCTCCGCTTTCCAAGCGGCGTCCCGGCTCCAGGGCAAAAATTTAAATACCGGGTATCGCCTGCCTTTTTAAAGACCTCATCGCCTTGTACACCTGATTATTTAAAACTATATTTTAGTAAACATATGCTTTGGCATCCTTACTCATGACTGAAGTCACAAGAATTCGGATGCCATTTCTTCAAACTAGCCCTCCCCTATTGCCGTCACTATTTCCTTTATGAGACTCCTGAACTTCCAGCCGGCGGTCTCTGCCGTCCTCGTCACTTCCTCATGGCTTAACGGTACCTGGGATATGCCGGCGGCCATGTTGGAAATGCAGGATATGCCCAGGACCCTGATGCCCGAATGGCGGGCAACGATGACCTCCGGCACGGTGGACATCCCCACGGCGTCCGCCCCAAGGACGGCAAGGGCCCTTATCTCCGCCGGGGTCTCGTACATGGGCCCCCGGGTAAAGGCGTACACCCCTTCCTTAATCTCTATATTCAGCCTTTCCGCCGCTTCCTTTGCCGCCTTAATAAGGCCGGGGTCGTAAGCCCGGGTCATGTCGGGAAACCTGGGGCCGAATTCCTCCAGGTTTCTTCCCCGCAGGGGAGATGGGGCAAACAGGCTTATGTGGTCCTTTATAACCATCAGGTCCCCGGGTTTAAACTCCCTGTTGATGCCGCCCGCCGAGTTTGTCACCAGCAGGGTCTTTATGCCCAGGACCTTAAACACCCTTATGGGGAATACGACCCGTTCCACATCGCAGCCTTCGTAGTAGTGGGACCTTCCCTTCATGGCCAGCAGCGGCTTTCCGCCAAGGCAGCCCCACACCAGCTTCCCGGCATGGCTTTTCACCGAAGGAAGGAGAAATCCCGGTATCTGGCCGTAGTCAATGTCAACAGGCCCTTCCATCTCATCGGTAAGGGAGCCAAGGCCTGAACCCAGTATTAGCGCCGTGGTTGCCTTCGCCCCGGTCTTTTTTGCGATAAACTCCGCGGCCTCGCAGGCCGCAAGATAAACGTCTCTCATGTTCTCCTCCCAAGCTTCCACCCTGCTTAGCCCCGTTACATGGTGCTTTTCCCCGGGAAGAGGGCCCAGGGTTTCAGCAGCTGATTTCATGTTAAAGGAGACGGCATTTGCCGCCTCCCCGGACTTACGCCCCGTACTTCTCCCAGCTCATAATCTCGTCAATGTTCTTCCTCTTTTTTACCGGAATCCTGTCGTCGGCAGGGTAACCCAGCGGGAGCAAAGCTATGACCTCCACATCTTCCGGCAAACCCAGCGCCTCATGGCACTTTTTAGCATTAAAGGCACAAATCCAGCAGGTGCCCAGGCCCATATCGGCAGCGGCAAGGGTCATATGCTCCACGGCAATGGCCACATCAATATCGCAGTGGTCCTTGCCGTCCATCCTCTTCCATGATTCGGCGTGCTTCCCGCAGGCCACAATAATGGCCGGAGCTTTTTTAAACCAGTCCCTGGGGTATGACTCGGCAATTTTCTCCTTTACCTTTTCATCGGTTACTACAATAAAGTGCCAGGGCTGATAGTTGACAGCCGAAGGGGCCAGCCTGGCGGCTTCGATCACCGCGAGGATCTTCTCCTTTTCTACGGGCGTTTCTTTATAGTTTCTGACCGAATACCTTTTTTTAGCCAGTTCTAAAAAGGACATTACCCTCATCTCCTTCCCGGCAGTATTTATATTTTATTATACCATTTTCCTGGCAAAAGAGCCGGATTATCATTCCGGGAAACGGGGAAACTGCAGGGACAGGGGGGCAGAAGGCGGAGCAAAGGGGTTTTTATGGTAACATAATCTTTCCCCGGTTAATATTATGTGAATATAACAGGTTACAAAAGCCACGTCAGGAGGTGATCAAGTGTTTCGAAGCAACGGCTTTTATGACAACCGGTATTTCACCAGAGGCGAGCTGATCCCCCAGCAGGTTCAGCTTCCCACCATCACACCGCCCGTACAGGAGTCGGGCTTCCTCCAGACCCAGATACAGCAGGACGCCGGGCAGGTTCAGCCTTCCGCTGAACAGATGATGCAGCCTGTTGCCCAGATACAGCCCTCAATCCCGGTGTGCCCCTTTACCGGAATGCCCCTGTTCCCCCTCGTCAGCGATGGCCCGGTGGACATGACCGCCGGCGGAACGGGTCTTGCCATGCCCTCTGCAGGCGCTTCACCTTTGGCCGACCCTCCCCCGGTATTAAGCAACAACCCAACCACGGCAGCCGTTGTGCTGTTTAAAGAACTTACCGGTTATCCCAATTACGGCAACCCCAGCGGCAACGCAGACATACTCTATACCGGGACAAGGGGAGTATGGACATTTAACCTTCCCCCGTTCTTTTTAATACCCGGAGTTTTAACGGCTCAGCTGGTAATAAGGGCCGTGCTGGACGACCATTACAATGTCCCCGAAAGCAATTATTCGGCCACAATTACCGTAAACGGCGTTACCGTGCACAGGGGAAGGATTGCCCTGGTACACGGGCGGCCGGCCGGCTCAAGGTTCAATAACTGGAGAAGTCTTGTTTTCAATGTTTTCAACTTAAGGAGAAACAACCAGGTAATCATTGAAAACACCTCAAATGCCGGAGCCGATGACTGGATAGGATTAGACTGGATGGAGATAAGGCTTTCACCGAGATAGAAAGCCAGACATAATAGAATATGAACCGTACCCCTCCTATTCGGCTGTTATAAAAAAGGGCGTATTCCACGTTCATGGAAACGCCCCTCATCTTTACCCTTTCATTCCGCTATTTTCGGCAAGGCCTGAATGCTCTTCATTACGGCTTCCTCCCGGTACTCCACATCCTCAAGCCTGTCTTCGAAATACAGGTCGTAAGCAGACATGTCGAAGTAGCCGTGCCCGCTTAAGTTAAACAGTATCACCCGCTCCCTGCCTTCCTCTTTGGCCCTGACGGCTTCGTCAATGGCTGCTCTTATGGCGTGGGAGGACTCCGGCGCCGGGATTATGCCCTCAGCCCTGGCAAAGGTCACCGCCGCTTCAAAAACCGATTTCTGGCCGTAAGCAACTGCATCAATAAAGCCATCGTGGTAAAGCTGGCTCACTATGGCAGAGGCTCCGTGGTAGCGCAGCCCTCCCGCATGGATTCCCGCCGGGACAAAATCATGGCCCAGGGTGTACATCTTGACAATCGGGGCTACCTTCGCCGTATCGCCGTAGTCATACGCAAAGACTCCCTTTGTAAGGGTGGGGCATGCGGTAGGCTCTACGGCTACAGCCCTCAGTTTGCTGCCCTTAAACTTGTCCATCAGGAAGGGAAATACCAGGCCGGCAAAGTTGCTCCCCCCGCCGCAGCAGGCGAAAATAACATCCGGGTATTCGTCAATCATCTCCAGCTGTTTTTTGGCTTCAAGCCCTATTACGGTTTGGTGCAGGCAGACATGGTTCAACACGCTGCCCAGGGAGTAGTTGGTGTCGGAGTGGGTAGCCGCGTCCTCCACAGCCTCGCTTATTGCAATGCCCAAACTGCCCGTGCTGTCGGGGTCCTTTTCCAGTATGGCCCTTCCGCTGGCGGTGAGATTGCTGGGACTGGCTATAACCCGGGCTCCCATGGTCCTCATGAAGGAACGCCGGTAAGGCTTTTGCTCGTAGCTCACCTTCACCATGTAGACAGTGCAGTCAAGCCCGAAATGGCTGCACGCCATGCTGAGGGCGCTTCCCCACTGTCCGGCGCCCGTTTCCGTAGAAAGCCTCCTGATACCGGCTTTCTTGTTGTAATAGGCCTGCGCCAGGGCCGTGTTGAGCTTATGGCTCCCGGTGGCGTTGGTCCCCTCATACTTGTAGTAAATCCTGGCAGGTGTATCCAGTAGTTTTTCCAGGCCTCTCGCCCGGAAAAGGGGAGTCGGCCTCCACTGCCGGTACAATTCCCGGACTTCCTCCGGAATGTCAATAAACCTATCGGTTGACATCTCCTGGACTAAAAGCTCCCGGGGGAAGATGGCCTCCATTTCCTCGGGGACAACAACTTTCCCCGTCACAGGGCTGTAATAGGGTGAAGGTTTGACGGGCATGTCGGCTATTATGTTGTACCACTGCCTGGGAATCTCACTGTCAGGAAGGTTGACTTTGACCACATCTCTTCTCATCTTTCTCATCTCTCCTCTTCTCAACTATTTTTTAAATAAAGATAATTAATTTTACAATAAATTTCAGGCATATGCAAGTAAAATTTTTAACTTAAAAAATTCTTTGCCTAACCCGCCTGTTTTTCACCTTCTTCTCATTCTTGCCATAAGCCCGTCGACGGAACAGGTGTTTACCACGTCTTCGGCGGTAAGCCAGCCCTTTCGTGCCACGTTGATCCCATAGGCCATGTCATCTATCCCAGGAAGGTCATGGGCGTCAGGGCAGACGGCAAAGCTGCAGCCCAGCTCCCTGGCCATTTTGCAGTAACGCCAGTCCAGGTCCAGACGGTATGGGTTGCAGTTTATCTCCAGTATGACCCCCTCCCGGGCTGCCGCCTTTATAACCTCTTCCAGGTTTATCCTGTAAGCCTCCCTTCTTAACAGGAGCCTTCCCGTAGGGTGGCCCAGGATGGTCACATACCTGTTTTTCATGGCATCAATTACCCTCCTGGTCATCCTGTCTTCCTCCATTCTAAAGGAGGAATGAATCGACGCTACGGTAAAATCAAACCATTCCAGGACTTCCTCGGGGTAATCCACGCTGCCGTCGGGCAGTATGTCCAGCTCTATGCCTTTTAATATTCTAAAGGGCTTGTATTTCTCGTTAAGCCTGTCTATTTCCTCGTGCTGCCTCTTTATGTCATCAATGAGAAGCCCTCCCGCATAATAGGCCGTCTGGCTGTGGTCCGAAATCCCAAGATATGTGTAGCCTTTTTGTATGCAGTACCTGACCATGTCTTCCATGCTGGCTGTTCCGTCGCTGAAACTGGTATGGACGTGGAGCACCCCTTTTATATCCCCCGCCTTAATAAGCCTGGGGATTTCACCCCTCCGGGCCGCGTCAACTTCCCTTCCCGTCTCCCTCAACTCCGGCGGCACGTATGCCATGCCCAGGGCCCTGTATATGTCTTCCTCGCTGTAACAGGCGACGGCCTCACTGTTTTTATACAGCCCATGCCTGTCAAGCAGTTTCCCCTGCCTTGCCGCTTCCGCACAAAGAGCCCCGTAGTGTTCCTGGCTGCCGGTAAGGTAAAGAAGGGCATAGGGGTACTCCCCTTCTTCCGCAAAGTGGATGGAGGCTTTAAAGCCTCCCGCCAGCACTGCTTTTGCCTCTTCCCTGCTTTCCGCCTCCAGTTTTTCCAGTAAGGGGTTGTTTGCAAGACATTCCAGGACTGCCTGCCGGTCACGGCACAGCACCAGGATGTCTATATCGCTGACGGTCTCCCTCCTTCTCCTTAAGCTCCCCGCTTCGCTTAAGCGGCTTACCAGGCCGGAGGCCTCCAGGTCTTCCTTGATTCTTTCCACAGCCCTCATGGCGTCCGGGAAAAGGTGCTGGCCGGCATACTTCTCCATCACTTTAATAGCTTCCAGGATCCTGGCCTGGGTTTTCTCTCCGAAGCCCGGAAGGTTGGCAACGGCGTTTTCAAGGCATGCCTTCTTCAAATCCGCAATGCTGGTTACGCCCAGCGCCCGGTGGATTGTCCCCACCTTCCTGGGGCCCAGGCCGGGTATTCTGAGCATTTCAAGGAGCTCCTCAGGCAGCGACGCCTTAAGCTCATTGTAGTATTCCATCTGGCCGGTCCTGTAAAGCTCCGTTATTTTCCGGGCCAGGGATTTCCCTATCCCTTTGAGCTTCCCCAGCTCCCCGCTTTCTACCAGCTCCCCCAGGTCCTGCCCTGACGATTCCAGGACCCGGGCGGCGTCATAGTAAGCCTTTGCCATAAAGGGGTTTTCCCCTTTTATTTCAAGGAGCATGCCGATTTCGTTCAAAAGGCTGACCGCTTCGTGCCTGTCCATACGAGCCACCCGCTGAAACAAGACTCTTTTAAGTATATATTACCCCAAAGCCTGTCCTTCAAAAATCTCTTCAGCGGGAAGGCGTCAGTCCCTGCCCTATTTTGAAGGTTTATAGCCCTTTTTCCACCTGTACTCGGCAGTGCCAAGGACGCAAACCTTACAGGGGACGTAACCCCTCTCCCTGGCGGCGTCCAGTGTTATGGGTATTTTGCTGCGCTTTAAGTACTCACAGCCATCCCTGTGGTACCTGGTCCCGTAGTTGGTAACAAATACGGTCTCTTGTCCAAGGGCGTCTTCAGGCTCTTCCCCCTGCCGGTCCCCGTTTTTACCGCCCTCTTCGTCCCCTTTGCCGGAGGGTGTGAAATAGGCGCCACTGCTGCCGTTGACCCACCCTCTTTCCACCGCCGTGTACCTGCCGGTGAGCTTTTTACTTCCGAAAAAGGGCACGGGGATTTCAAAATCGTATTCCACTGCCACCACCACATTGTCCTGCTCCGGCTCAATTCCAAGCTCCTCGTACAGCTCCAGGTAGGATTCCCCCAAGGTCTTTCCGAAAAACTCCGCGTTGCCCTGGGGCAATTCTACCAGGACCAGCCTCAGCCTGTCCCTGTCTACGGGGCTGTTTTCCAGGAACCTTTCCAGAAGCGCCATTGCCGCGGCGTACTTGGCTTTGGTTTTGACCTTGAAGTAGTCGTCCTCAAGGCTGTTTAAAAGCTGCCTGAGCATGTCTTGGCCTTCAGTAAAAGCTTCCAGCATCCTTTCCATTTCTTCTATGGAGACCTGTCCGGAAAGAAGGCCTGCCAAAGGGCTCGGGGGCAAAGCCGGATCTTTTTCCCCCGTCTTAAAAAGGCTCATTTCTTCTTCATAGGTGGGAAAGGAGAACTCATCCAGGCTGTCGAAAAAGTCATCCTCCCACTCGTTAATAAAAGCCACCGGGTAGCAGGAAGCGGCAAGTTTTTTTGCCGTCTCGCTTACGGCATGGGAGAGAACCATTTCCTGGCACGCAAACTTCACCAGAAAAGCGATAAAAATGAGCATGCATAGAAACACCGTAAAGGCGATACTGGCCTCTACAGTCAGGTATCCTGCCGTCTGGCGGTTTTTGCCCATAGCACCACCTCACTGGCCTAGTAGCTTAAGTAGGCCTCCCGGATAACCCGGTACTTTCCCTTCCGGAAGTTGCTAAACCCCAGCCTGTCAAGCTGGAACAGGGGCATGAAGACCAGCTTTATCTCCACCTCGGCCCTGCCGTACAGTGCCGTGACGCAGCTCCCCAGCCTAAAAGAGGGGTCCCCCTGTTTTATGTTTACCTGCACCAGCCTGCACATGCTACGCAGGGTTTCCTGCTCACCCTCTTCGGTCAGCATGGCCATGGCCAAAAGGAACTTAAGGTGGTCTTTATAGTCAAGCTTTATGGCCCCCTTCAGCGACGGGCACAGGCTTATCTTCTCCCCCCTGTAGAGGCTTATCATATCCTGGCAGGAATAGGTGAATCCTAAAGCCAGGGCCTTGATCAGCCTGGTCATCGGTTCAGGCACAGGACTTGTGGCAAAGCAGTCCACCGTGTTAATGGCAAAGCGCATAAACCAGATGCAGCCCATGGTCTTTACTATGTTGTCAAGCTCCGCCGGGCTTCCCCAAAGTATGTATTCAACCTCCCCCCGCTGGAAATAGTGGCCTTTTCC
>JAKOSZ010000265.1 GCA_029776555.1 Bacillota bacterium
GCTCGCTTATGCCTCATATGAAGTTCCTGTTCGTCAGGCCGGGACTTTGCCTCCGACTTCCTTCAGATTCCACCTCGCGATGGACACCCTTGTCTTTGGCTAACGGTTGGTGCTATCAACCCCCGTAACGGACTTTCACCGTCAAGGTCGCGCGCATGCCACGCGCACTAAATGAAAAAGCGGCGTTTTAACGCGCCGCCTTTTCGTTTTCAGCTTCATTACTCCCCTAATTCCCCTATTGCGCTTTTAATCAAACTCTCATTCTCCAGGGTCAGCCGGGTGACCTCCCCTATTTTACGCGGCAGTACAAATGTGAGTTTCCCCTTTTTTATTTTCTTATCGCTTAAGAGGTAACCGTACACCTTATCCGCGTCAACTCCGGTGAGGCTTACCGGCAGGCCCGCTCTTTCAAGAAGGCTCTTTACCCGCTCTCCGTCTTCCCCGGAGGCCATCCCCAGGCGGTTAGCAAGCTTAAAGGCCCCCAGCATCCCCAGGGCGACGCACTCGCCGTGGGTGAACTTAAAGCCGTAGGCGCTTTCAAGGGCGGGGCCGATGGTGTGGCCGAAGTTTAAGTCGGCCCTGGGGCCGCTCTCCCTCTCATCCTGCTCCACCACTTTGCTTTTTATGGCACAGTTGGCTTTAAGGGTCTTAATGAGGATGTCTTCGTCGCAGGCCAGGATTTTTTCCAGCTTTTCCTCTATTTCTTCAAAAAGCCCTGCATCCCTTATGACGGCGTGTTTTATCACTTCGGCAAGCCCCGACCTCATTTCTCTGGGAGGCAGGGTCTTTAACGCCCCGACGTTCATATATACCAGCCTGGGCTGGTAGAAAGCCCCCACCATGTTCTTGGCCCCGTCGAAATTGACCCCCACTTTCCCGCCGACGCTGCTGTCGGCCTGGGCCAGGAGGGAGGTGGGAAGCTGGACGAAGTTCACACCCCTTAAAAGAGTGGCGGCGGCAAAGCCGGCCACGTCACCGACGACGCCCCCACCCAGGGCCGCAATGGTAGAATCCCTCTCCAGGCGGCAGTCCAATGCGAACCGGTATATGTCTCTCACCGTATCCAGGTTTTTGCTCTCCTCGCCGACGCCCATGACGAATTTCCTTACGTCAAAGCCGCCGGTCCTGAGGGCCTCAATGCAGCCTGACGACAGGTATCCGTCTACGTTTTTGTCGGTGACCACAAGGATTTTGTGCCCCAGGCCGGCATCCTCGAAGGTCCGGGCCATTGAAGCAAAATCCCTGCTTATATGGATGGGGTAGCTCCTCTGCCCCAGTTCCACGGTTAACTTCGCCATAAGATCCATTTAATCACCTTTTACCGCTTTCTTACACAACAAGGCTTTAAAACGGGCCGGAGGCTTAGATTTTCACCACGGTCATGGTGACGTTTTCGCCGTTTATGTTCCACTCCTTGCTGTAGCCGTCCCCCCGGCCTTCCTCAATCATGTCGGCCAAAACCTCTTCGGATATGGTCCTGGCGTTGCGGCGGATTATTTCCCCGATTTTCTCGTTTCCGGCGTGATAGAGGACAATGTGGTCCACAACTTCAAAGCCGGCCTCTTTTCTCATGGTTTGGACCTTGCTTATTATCTCTCTTATATAGCCTTCTTCCACCAGCTCGGGAGTCAGGTTGGTGTCCAGAACCACGGTTATATTCTTATCCGCCTGGGAGACAAAGCCCTCCTTCTGTAATGTCTCTACGATCAGTTCGTCCCTTGTGAGGGAGATGCTCTTCCCGTCCAGTGCGAAATCTATGGTCTGACCCTTTTCAAGGCGCTCCACCACTTCGCGGCCGTTGACACCGGCCAGGTACTGGCTTATGGCGGGCAGGAGCTTTCCGTATTTGGGGCCAAGGGTCTTTAGCTGGGGCTTTATCCTGTAGTCAATAAAGCTCTTCTCGTCACTGGTGAAGACCAGCTCTTTTACGTTGAGCTCGTCAACTACCAGGGCCTTGTAACTCTCGTCAAGCTCGAAGTCGGACTTTACCAGCATTCTCTGGAGGGGCTGGCGGGTTTTTATGGCTGCGGCATTTCTGCAGGCCCTTCCCAGGACCACCAGCTTCAGCACCCGGTCCATGTTTTCCTCTAGCTCTTTGTCCACCAAGCCCTTATTGGCCTCGGGGAAGCTGCACAGATGGACGCTTTCCGGCGCGGCCGGGTCTACGCTTCTCACCAAGTTTTGATACATGGCCTCTGACATGAAGGGGACAAAGGGCGCCGCCAGTTTGGCCACCGTCACCAAAACGGTGTTCAGAGTGAGATAAGCGTTGATCTTGTCCTGGTTCATCTCGCTCTGCCAGTAACGCTCCCTGCTGCGCCTTACGTACCAGTTGCTGAGCTCGTCGACAAAGTCCTCAAAGGCCCTTGCCGCCTCAGTGACCCTGTATTTCTCAAGGTTAGAATCCACGTTTTCAATCAGCGACTGGAGCCTGGATAAAATCCACCTGTCCATTATTCCGAGGGTCTCATACTTTAGCTCATATCCTGCGGGGTTAAACTGGTCTATGTTGGCATAGAGCACGTAGAAGGCGTAAGTGTTCCACAGGGTGCCCATAAACTTCCTCTGGGCTTCGCTGACGGCCTCCTCGTAGAACCTGCTGGGAAGCCATGGGGAGCTGCCGGTGTAGAAATACCAGCGCACCGCGTCGGCCCCCTGCCGGTTGAGCACTGTCCAGGGGTCAATGACATTCCCCTTGTGTTTGCTCATCTTCTGCCCTTCCCTGTCGGTCACATGGCCCAGGACAATGACGTTTTTGAAAGCCGGCTGGTCAAACAGCAGGGTGGATATGGCCATCAGGGTGTAGAACCAGCCCCTGGTCTGGTCCACCGCTTCGCTTATGAAGTCCGCCGGGAAATTCTCCTTAAACAGCTCCTGGTTCTCAAAGGGATAGTGCCACTGGGCAAAGGGCATTGACCCGGAGTCATACCAGCAGTCAATGACTTCCGGCACCCTCTTCATCCGCCCGCCGCAAGCGGGACACTTTAAGAATACCTTGTCTATATAGGGCTTGTGGAGCTCAATGTCTCCCGGGTCGCTTACCGCCATTTCTTTCAGCTCTTCAATGCTCCCAACCAGGTGGCGGTAACCGCAGCCGCACTCCCATATGGGCAGCGGCGTGCCCCAGTATCTCTCCCGGCTTAAGCCCC
>JAKOSZ010000020.1 GCA_029776555.1 Bacillota bacterium
ACACAGCGTCAGCCCCGGCAGGGCAATGAGGGCATCCCTTCCCCAGTCGGCAAACCAGGGGTAGCCGGCTATGATGCTCTTGGAGCCGGTGGATTCGGTAGACACAATGAACCTGTCCGCCGCCAAAACCATCCACTTCTCAAAGTCATCCCGGGGAGCGGCGCTCTTGAAAAGCCGGCTTACCCGGGCTTCTTCCCGGGCCACCAGTTCATCTCCGTCCGCCTTTTCCACTCCCTCTTCCACGGTAGCCAGCAGGGTAACCGTCTTATCCTCCCGGGGGCCGGCTTCAATGTCAAAATAGCCCGGTATGTAGTGGTCCTCCTGGGGGTTCAGCCCGCGCCGGGCTTCCATTTCGTAATACATGTTCAGGTAAAAGCTGCCTTCAAGAGGGGTGTAGGTACCCTGGCTGCAGAAAAGCCTTATGGCCCTGTCCCCCCATGGCGGCCGAATTGTGACCCGGTTGCCTTCCCTTGACTGCTGAAAGTTCATCCACCGCCTTTCCGAGTTATGGTGGTAGTCCCTGAAGTTCACAAGGGGGGTAAGCCTCAGCCTTAAAGGAGACTTCCCGTTTATTATGCGGTAGACTACAACCACGGTGTTCCGGCCATAGACCATGCACACCGTTTTCACAATGCTCGTGTCCATTATCCCGTACTCAAACCTGGGAACGGCGCCTATAACGACCCTTCTTAAGTGGAGATGGCCGGCCATGGTGTGGTCCGGGGTCCGGCTGGAATAAAGGTTGTATTGCTTTCCGTCCAGAGTTACACTCTCGTCAATTTTGGAAAGAATGAGCCGCCTTGCGGCGGGAGGACGCATGGCCGCCACCAGGAGGCCATGGTACCTCCGGGTGTTAGCCCCTATGATGGTGGAGGAGGCAAAGCCTCCGATTCCGTTGGTTAGAAGCCACTCCTTTCTTATGCCGTCTTCAAAGCTGCGAAAAGACTCTTTCCCGAATTCATACAGCAAGGGCTGTCACTCCCTAAGCTCTTCCTCACGGGCCCCCTTTCTTCCTTATATTTTCTTCCTATCTCCATCTTTTATGACAAAAAATCCGCCCCCTTAAAACATGGTCTTAGGGAACGGATTATCTTTAAGTCCGCTAAAGCGGCAGCCCCGGTCTTAAGTGGCCGCATCCTTTATGCCTGAAGTCCTCTTCCTTAAACGCTCCTTCACATAATAGTAGTCAATTATTCTCTTCTTATCCTTGGCCAGCACCGTCTCAGCCACCAAATCGATTATTGCCCCCGCCAGTTTTTCCGGGTCGTGCCTTACCAGGTTGTTCTTAACGCTTAAGTAGTCGCCGCATATGAGCTTTATCCCGCTTTTGCTCACCGAATCCATGTCAATTGCTACGGCTCCCGCGCCGTCCTCGGCATAGTTCTTTTTCAAATCCTCGGGAATCTCTGCGTTGTTTACTATGCAGTAGTCCACTATTCCCTTGTAGGAATGCCTCTCTAAAGCCGCTATGTGGTCCGATACGGTGTAATTTTCCGTTTCCCCGGGCTGGGTCATTATATTGCAGACGTAGACTTTTACCGCATTGGTGTTGTTTTTTATGGCCTCACATATGCCTTTCACCAGCAGGTTGGGAATAACGCTGGTATACAGGCTTCCGGGCCCCAGTACCAGCACGTCGGCTTCACTTATGGCATCCAGGGCTTCCTTCAGCGGTTTTGGATCTTCCGGTTCCATGAAAAGCCTTTTTATTCTGCCCGGGTGGGTCGAGTTGTGTTTGCCTATGTTTGATTCCCCGCATATTACGGTTCCGTCTTCCAGCTCGGCGCAAATCCGCACATCGTCCAGGGTCACCGGCAGTACGTTGCCGGTAACGGCAAGGACGTCGCTCATCCTGTGGACGGCCTCCTCAAAACTTTTGGAGATGCCGTCCATGGCGGCCAGGAACAGGTTCCCGAAACTCTGCCCTTTAAGTACTCCATCGGTAAACCTGTACTGCAGCAGCCTCTCCATTATCGGCTCCGTGTCGGCAAGGGCAAGTATGCAGTTTCTTATATCACCGGGAGGGAGCATGCCCAGGTCCTGCCTCAACATGCCGGAACCTCCCCCGTCGTCGGCCACCGTGACAATAGCCGTTATGTTGGAACTGAAAAGCTTTAGGCCCCTCAGCATGGTGGAAAGGCCGGTTCCGCCGCCTATGGCTACAATTTTAGGCCCCTTAATAAGTATCCTCTTTTCATACAGCAGGTTGGTCAGCTTATCCGCGTCAAGGGATATCCTGAAGCCGCTGCTGTTGGATAAGGCAAGAAGGATGGTTTTCGTCAGGTATTTCACCGAGAGGAATATGAAAACGCAGCCCGATATGATGAGAAAAACGGACAGTACGGTCTTTATCGGGTTCCAATAGTAATTATTGAGAAGGTATGACAAACCTATGCTTATGCTCACTATACCTGCCGCGCCAAGCGCCAGCCATCTTTTTACCCGGATTCCGGGCCTGAACCAGTCTCCCAGCCTCATGTGATTGCACTCCTCAAGTCTTTGTCTATGTCCCTGTGTTCAATTATTACCTTGCGGTACTTGCCGCAGAGCATTTTGTACAGCTCATCGGCAATTACCACGGACCTGTGCCTCCCGCCGGTACACCCCACTCCTATTACCAGCTGCGACTTCCCTTCCTTGATGTACTTAGGGACCAGGAATTCCAGCATGCAGTCCAGTTTTTCCAGAAACTCCGAGGTTTCCGCATGGCTTAAGACATATTCCCTGACCGACCGGTCCTTTCCCGTAAGCTTCCTCATTGAGCCCACATAAAAGGGGTTGGGAATAAACCTCACGTCAAAAACCAGGTCGCTGTCTATGGGAATCCCATACTTAAAGCCAAAGGAAACTATGCTTATGTAAAGGTCCTTTTCCTGTGCTTCACTGCAAAATATCCTGTCCAGCTCATCCTTAAGCTGTCCTGTGCTCAGGTCGGTGGTGTCTATTACACGGTCAGCCCAGGGTTTTAGTATCTCAATGACTCTCCTTTCCTCCCGGATGCTGTTAAGAAGCCTTCCCTTCGAAAGCAGGGGATGGGCCCTCCTGCTTTCCTTAAACCTTTTCACCAGGGCTTCATCCGATGCGTCAAGGTAGAGTATCTCGTAAGCACAACCTGTCCCTTTGAGAGCTTCCAGTTCGGGAAAAAGCCCGTTTAAAAGCTCCTTTCCCCTTATGTCGATGACTGCGGCTACCCTGTCCAGCTTCCCCTGGCTCTTTAAGCATATGTCATAGAGCCTGGACAAGAGCGCCGGAGGGAGGTTATCCACACAGAAAAATCCCAGGTCTTCCAAGTGCTTTATTGCTTGCCTTTTTCCTGCTCCCGACATTCCTGTTACAATAACAAACCTCATTGCTCGTTCTCCTTCCGGCAGGGAACTTCCGACACCCTGCCGGGCGCACCGCATGTGTCCTACTCCTCTCCCACAATCCTCACTTCAGTTTCAAGGTTTACTCCGAACCTCTCCCTTACCTTATCCTGGATGCAGCGTATGAGTTTTATTATGTCCTCCGATGTCGCCCCTCCCGTGTTTACTATAAAGCCGCAGTGCTTGGCGGATACCTGGGCGCCTCCTATGCTGTAGCCTTTAAGGCCGCATTCCTCTATGAGCTTTCCTGTGTAAAAGCCCTGGGGCCTTTTAAAAACGCTGCCGGCGCTGGGAAGGTCAAGAGGCTGTCTCTCCCTGCGCCTTCTCCTGAACTCCTCCATTAAGGCTTTTATCTCCCCATGCCTTCCCCGGTTCAGCTTAATTTTTGAAGCAATCACTATTTTGCCTTCCTTTTGTATGACGCTGCTCCTGTAAGAAAACCGGTGCCCGTCCCCCCTGATAACTTCTATGTTCCCATTAGAATCGAGGCACCTTGTCTCCACGACCACGTCTTTCATTTCGCTGCCATAGGCCCCGGCATTCATGGCAACGGCACCCCCCAGCGTGCCGGGTATGCCTTCGGCGAACTCCAGCCCGCTGAGCCCATGCTCCAGTGCCGTCCTTGAGAGCCTTGAGAGCAAAACCCCGGCTTCAGCCTCAATGAACTCATCTTCAACCTTATAGTTTTCGAAGCTGCCGCAAAGCTTCACCACCGCGCCCCGGATGCCTTTATCCCTGACCACCAGGTTGGTGCCGTTTCCCATAATAAACAGGGGTATCTCCCGTTCTTTGCACACCTTAACAACAGCAACCAGGTCTTCCGCACTTCTCGGCAAAATCATTATATCGGCCGGCCCGCCCACCTTAAACGAGGTGTGTCTGTTCATGGGCTCGTCTATATGACAGTTTTTTTCGCCAACTATGTCCTTAAAAAGATCCAGATACAACTCCTTTTTCAAAAACCACAGCTCCTTACGGCAAAAGTCGCTTTTACATCAAGCTGGCCCTACACTATATTATATTAAAAAACTGCCCCTCAAACCTAAAATCTAATACTATTCCCCCGCCGTTTCAAGTTTCCCTTCTCATTTCCCGCATTATCTTTTCGTTTAAGACTCTTGCCGCATTGTAACCCATCTTCTTCTGCCTGTTATTGATGGCGGCCACTTCCACAACTATGGCAAGGTTTCTCCCGGGCCTTACCGGTATCGTGAGTGAAGGCACCTTTATTCCCAGGATTTCGGTGTACTCATCAATGAGCCCCAGCCTTTCATAGTCTTTCTTATCATTCCAGAATTCAAGGTTAATTACCAGGTCGATGCTCTCCGTCAGCTTCACCGAACCTACCCCGTAAAGGTTCTTTACGTCCAGGATGCCTATGCCCCTGATTTCAACCAGGTGCTTTATAATATCCGGGGCCGTGCCCACCAGCGTCTTTTCAGAAACCTTCCTTATCTCCACAATGTCGTCGGCTACAAGCCGGTGACCCCGCTTGACTATTTCAAGGGCGGTTTCGCTCTTCCCCACCCCGCTTTCTCAGGATGAGTATGCCCTCTCCGTGCACTTCCACGAAGACTCCGTGCTTGGTTGTCCTTGGAGCTAACTCAACATTCAAATGGCTTATGATCCTGCTTAAGAACCTTGAAGTGATTTCATTGGTCCTTAAGACCTGGATGCCAGATTTATCGGACACCTCCACCATTTCAGGAAACACCTCAAGGCCCCGCGCTACTATCATACAGGGGAATCCGCACTTAAAGAAATTGTCCAAACGTTCACGTCGGACTTCCGGCGTAAGTTGGGCCAGGTATTCCGTCTCTCCCTTTCCCATTATCTGTATCCTGTCGCTGCCGAAGAACCCAAGGTAGCCTGCCAGCTGCAGCCCCGGCCTGTTTATGTCAGACGTGGTAACAAGTATCTCTTCCAGCCGGTCACATCCGCTTACCTCCTCTAAGTGGAATTCATTGACCAGTTCCTTGAGAGTTACCGAACAGCCGGAGTTGTTATCCATGATTTCACCTCCAGGTACACCACGCTTTTGGGCTAATTATATAACAAAAACAGTCAATAAGAAATCCCGGAGGAGGAATATCCTTAAAAATTGCCCTGCCCTCCGGCAGAAGCTTAGAGTAAGGGGAAAGCCGTTCAGTCGAACGGGAAGGTAAACAGAGGGTAGAATTGAGAAGGGGGAAGGGGTTTAACTTTTTTCTCATTCCCGGCAGGCCTCCGGGCCATGGCCCCGCCCGGCGATTTGTGCGCCTCTAAGCTTCAGTAAGACTTCCGGAGGGTTCCATGGCCCGCCTGACAGGAAAAAGCTGCCGGGGTTTTATTGACTACTTTATGATGGAGAAGGACATGATAAAGGCCGTAAATACGATTGCCACCATTGAAAGCAGCTTAATCAGTATGTTCAAAGACGGCCCCGAGGTGTCCTTGAAGGGGTCGCCTATGGTGTCACCGACCACTGCAGCCTTGTGGCTTTCCGAACCTTTCCCCCCGTAGTTCCCAGACTCAATGTATTTTTTGGCATTATCCCAGGCTCCCCCGGAGTTGGCCATCATAATGGCCAGCACAAAACCGGTCACCGTGGAGCCGACCAGCAGTCCGGCTACCCCATGCACCCCCAGCAAAATCCCTGTTACAATCGGGGCCAGTATGGCCACCAAGGCAGGCGCCACCATTTCCTTCTGGGCCGCCCTGGTGCAGATATCCACGCAGCGGGTGTAATCAGGCTGGGCCGTGCCTTCCATCAGCCCTGCTATCTCCTTAAACTGGCGCCTGACTTCCAGGACAATTTTCTGGGCGGCCCTCCCCACAGACTCCATGGCAAGGGAAGCAAAAAGGAAGGGCAGCATACCTCCAATGAAAAGCCCTGTTAAGACCGAGGGGTTCATAAGGCTTAAGTTCAGTTGGTAGCTGGGATCCAGCACCAGTATCCTGTCCCTGAAGGCAGCTATCAGGGCCAGGGCGGTAAGGGCTGCCGAACCTATGGCGAAACCCTTGCCGGTAGCGGCCGTGGTATTGCCCAGGGCGTCCAGGGCGTCGGTGCGCTTCCTCACTTCAGGCCCCAGCTGGGCCATTTCGGCTATCCCGCCGGCGTTATCGGCTACAGGGCCATAGGCATCGGTAGCCAAAGTAATCCCCAGAGTGCTCAGCATTCCCACCGCTGAAATACCTATACCGTAAAGGCCCAGGTTGAAGTTGTGGGCCCCGCCGGCGAAGTAATAGCTGGCAAGCACCGCGGCGCTGACAATTATGACGGGCACAGCCGTCGAGAGCATGCCAAGGGACAAGCCCCCGATTACTACGGTGGCAGGCCCTGTAACAGCCGTCTCGGAAAGCCTTTGAGTAGGCCTGTAAAAGTCGGAAGTGAAGTACTCGGTAAAATATCCTATTAATATACCTGCCAGAAGACCGCTTAACACGGAGAAGTAAATCCCTATCCTGTCCCAGCCTAAAACCATAGACAGCAGGAAAAAGGAAACCACGGCGAAAATACAGGCACTAATGTATACCCCCCGCCTCAGGGCCCTGAGGAGAACCTGCTGCCCGGCCTGTTCGCCGGTCCGGACGAAAAAGGTCCCTAAGACCGAAGCCAGTATCCCCGCTGCGGCCATTATCATCGGGGCCGCTGCTCCGTTTATGCCAAGGCCGGCGGCCACCGCAAGAGAAGCAGTGGATACTATGGAACCTATGTACGACTCAAAGAGGTCTGCCCCCATACCGGCCACGTCCCCCACGTTGTCCCCCACGTTGTCGGCAATGACTGCCGGGTTTCTCGGGTCATCTTCGGGTATCCCGGCCTCAATTTTGCCCACCAGGTCCGCCCCCACATCGGCAGCCTTTGTGAAGATTCCGCCGCCGACCCGGGCGAAAAGGGCCAGAGAACTGGCGCCCATGCCGAAGGTCAGCACGGTGCTGGTTATTTTTTGAATCTTGTCAGGATCTCCGGCGTAGAACCAGTCCAGGAGGTAGAACCAAAGGCAGATGTGCAGAAGTCCAAGGCCAACTACAGTAAGTCCCATAACGGCGCCGCTTGAAAAGGCTATCCTCAGGCCGCTGTTTAAGCTTTTCCTGGCCGCCTCGGCCGTTCTTGAGTTTGCCGCGGTGGCGATTTTCATGCCCACAAAACCGCTTAAACCCGAAAAGAACCCACCGGTTAAAAACGCGAAAGGCACAAAGAAGGTTAGGTACCCGCATACCGCCAGGGCCATCAGTATGACAAACATGACCCCAAAGAATATAGCCACACCTGTATACTGCCTTTTCAGGTAGGCATCAGCTCCCTGCCTTACTGCCAGGGCAATCTTTCTCATTTGTTCATTGCCCTCGCCTTGTCTTAACACGCCGAAGGCCAGGCAGGCGGCAAAGACAAGCGCCGCAACAGACCCCGCAGGAGCCAACAGCAACAACAAATATCCCATATAAGACTTGACCTCCCTTGAAAAAAATTGGACCCTGCACTATTTATATGAATCCCCTCATTAAAGAAGACGCATTCGTGCAGCCAGGTTTTATTTCCCTGTTAAGCTGCAGAATGCGTCTTGCTTAAGCCGGTCAAGTCCTGTGTGAACAAGCTTTTTTACTGCTGCTCCCCGGGCTGTCAGCGGTGCCTGGTCATTTCCCTGGCCCAGGAATCCTTGAGAGACACAATCCTGTTGAACACGCTTTTCCCGGTCTTGGGGTCCTTTGACTCCAGGAAGAAGTAGCCCTGCCTTAAAAACTGGTACCTGCTTCCGGGCTGGGCGCCGGCAATAGCCGGTTCAAGCTTGCAGGAATCCAGAATCTCAACCGAGTTGGGATTCTGGTATTTCTTAAAATCCTCATCCTCTCCCGCATCCCCGGGGTTGGGCACCGTAAACAGGTAATCATAAAGCCTTACGGTACAATCGACGGCATGAGGACTTGAAACCCAGTGCAGGGTGCCTTTCACCCTGCGGCCGTCGGGCGGATTAACGCCTCCCCTTGTGTCGGGGTCGTAAGTGCAGTGGAGCTCCAGCACCTTTCCGCTTGCTTCGTCCTTAACCACCCTCTGGCATTTTATGAAATATGCGTTCTTAAGCCTGACTTCGCCTCCGGGATACAGGCGGAAATAGTTTTTCGGCGGATTTTCCATGAAGTCGTCCTCTTCTATATAAATCTCCCTGGAGAAAGGCACTTTTCTGGTGCCCAGCTGGGGTTTTTCAGGGTTTATCTCCACGTCAAACTCCTCCACCTTGCCCTCCGGGTAGTTGTCAATTACGACTTTTAAGGGGCGCAGCACGGCCATCGCCCGGGGGGCTTTGGCGTTGAGCTCTTCCCTGATGCAGTGTTCCAGAAGTCCAATATCCACAGTGCTGTTGCTCTTGGCCACACCTATGAGTTCGCAGAAGCTGCGGATGGATTCCGGCGTATATCCGCGCCTTCTCAACCCGGACAGGGTAGGCATCCTGGGGTCATCCCAGCCGTCTACGTAACCGCTCTTTACCAGCTCCAGGAGCTTTCTCTTGCTCATGACAGTATAGGTGAGATTGAGCCTGGCGAATTCTATCTGTTGAGGCTTATGGTCAAGGTCCAGGTTATTGAGAAACCATTCATACAGGGGCCGGTTATTTTCAAACTCCAGTGTGCAGAGGGAATGGGTTATACCCTCAATGGCATCTGACAGGGGGTGGGTAAAGTCGTACATGGGGTATATGCACCACTTGTCCCCGGTTCTGTGGTGCGGCGCATTCAGTATCCTGTATATAACCGGGTCCCGCATGTTTAAATTGGGCGAAGCCATGTCGATTTTTGCCCTGAGTGTCCGGGAACCGCCGGGGAACTCTCCCTCCCTCATCCTGCGGAACAAATCCAGGTTTTCTTCAACGGAGCGGTTCCGGTAGGGACTCTCCTTGCCGGGCTCGGTCAGTGTACCCCTGTACTCCCTTATCTCATCGGGGCTCAAATCGCAGACATATGCCTTGCCTTTCCTGATAAGCTGGACCGCATATTCATAAAGCTGTTCAAAATAGTCTGAGGCAAAGTACAACCTGTCCTCCCAGTCAAAGCCCAGCCACCTGATGTCTTCCTTTATGGATTCCACGTATTCTACGTCTTCCTTCAGGGGATTGGTATCGTCAAAGCGCAGGTTGCAAAGCCCGCCGTTCTGCTCCGCGATGCCGAAGTTCAGGCATACAGCCTTGGCGTGGCCTATGTGAAGGTAACCGTTGGGTTCCGGCGGGAATCTTGTGTGAACCCTTCCCCCGTACTTGCCGGTGCGGTTGTCTTCATCTATTATGTCCTGGATAAAATTG
>JAKOSZ010000266.1 GCA_029776555.1 Bacillota bacterium
AATGTATCCGGCCCTCCCGGTTTTGCTTACGTCCGGATTATTAACTGCTTTAACGAAAGAGAAGTAGGCGGCATTCTTTATGAAACTTACGTAAGGCTTTATAAAGCCGGCCATGCCCTTCCCCACCTAAGATACAGATATCGGGCAAAATCAGGCGCAGCCTTTGCCTATGTTGACCCTGAATGGTGGTGCCTTTTAATTTTCAAAATGATGGAGGAAGCCGGAGTAACCCTTCTTCTTGACAGCCTTGTTGTGGGTGTGACCAAAGAAGGCAAGACAGTTAACGGCGTCATTGTTGAAAATGCCGACGGGCGCAACACTATTAAAGGCAAGATAGTAATAGACTGCACCGGTGAAGCTTATGTGGCAATGCAGGCCGGCGCTGAAACGGTCTGTGTCTCCCGGGAGGAAGTCCAGCCGCATACACTGGCCTTTACCGCCGACGGGGTAGACTGGGACAGGCTGCTTGATTATGTGCGCAGGAATCCGGAGGAGTTTACCCCCAATCACGTCATGAACCCGCATACGGGTACTTCCCCGGAAGAATATTATGAGCTTTTGCGGAATGTGACAGACATTAAAGAACTGGGAGAACTTATGGGCTTTATTGAGCTCCGGGATATGGCTCTTGCCAATGGTGATTGGCATCCCTACAGCGGTGTCGGGTTCTTTATCATTCCCCGGGAGGGTGGACACGTCCAGGCTCATTTCCAGCACTCCACCCACTGCGGCAATGCACTGCCCACCAGCGCCTGGGATCTGACCAAGGCCAATATTGAGTGCAGGAAGCAGCTTGAGATTGCCTGGAGGTTCTTCAAAAAATACGTGCCGGGCTTTGAGAATGCCTACATCACCAGAATGTGCACCGAGCTGAGACTGCGTGAAGGTCCCAGAATTGTCGGAGACTATGTTCTTACACGTCAGGATGTACTTGAAGCAAGGAAATTTCCCGATGCCATCGGCAAGTCTTCATTCCCGGCGGGCGGCTACCATGTAGCCAGCACAGATACTCTTGCCGTTAATGAAGACGAAGGCAGCCTGGCTTTACCCAAGGGTTCTTATGATATCCCTTATCGCTGTCTTGTACCGGTAAAGATCGACAACCTTCTGGCAGCGGGTAAATGCGTATCTACCGACCGTGCCGCTTACTTGCGCTACCTGCAGCAAACCATGGTAACCGGTCAGGCGGCCGGTGTGGCGTCTGCCATTTGTGCGCAGGACGGCATCACTCCCAGGGAACTGGAAAATGACGTTTCCAAGCTCCAGTCCATCCTCATCGAACAAGGCGCGATTATTTTTGACACAGTAGAACGTGAAAACATTGAATCATGGCTGTAATCGGGGAAATATTTCCAGCAGGACTGCATAAAGGGGGCAAAAACAGGCATGCATATCTATGGCTACATGGGGAAGTTGTTATTTGTCAACCTAAGCGATAAAACCTACCGGAAGCTGGCTTTGCATGAAGATGAATACAGGGAATATATCGGCGGCTATGGATGGGCGTCAGGTTTCTATATGAAAATATGAAACCGGGCGTTGACCCGCTGGGTCCTGAAAGTATTATTGGTTTTGTAACCGGGCCTCTGGTAGGGACGAAAAGCCATGGTGCGGGAAGATTTACCGTGGTAAGCAAATCTCCGCTGACAGGCGGCTGGGGCGACTCCAACTGTGGCGGAAGGTTTGGCCCTGCGCTGAAAAAAACAGGGTATGACGGCGTTTTTATAGTTGGGAAAGCCGAAAAACCGGTCTATCTCCTGATAACCGATGAGACCGTTGAATTTCGTGATGCCGGCCACCTGTGGGGCAAGGATACCCTGGAAACGGAGAAAATTATTCAAAAAGAAGCAGGCAGTAATCTTAAGGTTGCAGCTATCGGCCAGGCAGGAGAAACCCTGTCCAAAATAGCGGGGATTATCCATGACCACGGGAGAGCTGCCGGGAGATCCGGCCTCGGCGCGGTAATGGGTTCGAAGAATTTGAAAGCCG
>JAKOSZ010000267.1 GCA_029776555.1 Bacillota bacterium
GGATTGCCCCATCCGCCTGGCAATGGCCCTTAAGGCATAGCCGGCCTGATTGGAAGCCTTTTAGGCGTCTTAACCCGGCTCAGCCTATTTTACCTGGAAAAACTCTATTACTTCCCCGTCGGGGCCTTTGCAAAAGGCTATCCGCACCTGCAGGGGAGGATTGCTTTTGATTTCAACGTCCGTGGGCTCCATTGTTACCACAGCCCCGGCCTTTCTTGCTCTTTCAATGGCCTCATCACAGTTTTCCGCCGCGAAGGCAACATGTATGTAGTTTCCTTCGGGCTTCGGGCTGTTCTGCCCGCCCGCAAATATCTCAAGGTAATTGCCGTTCCCCGCGTCAATCATAACTGCCCTGCCGTCGCCTTCTCCCCAGGAGATCCACTCTTTAAAGCCCAGTCCCTCGGTGTAAAATTTAACCGTCTTTTCGAAATCCGCGGCTTTCAGCGCAAGGTGGTGAAAACCGCCTTTAAACTTTCTCTTGCAGCATCTGGCCATATCTCGTTACCCCTTTCCCTTTTTTTATACTTTCCTTTCTATCCTGGCACATATAATATTATACCTTATAACCATGCCATTACAAAAGCATGCGGCTGCGATATTGTCCCATACGCTGCCACCGCTGTTTAAGAATATAAAAGATACGCCGCATTTTACATTAGGCGCGCAAAAGCTCTGCTTTAAGAGACAGAAAGGCTTCCCCTTGGGCAATTCCATTATAATCCCCTGCCGGGAGTATTACAAGAAAAACCCTGTCGGCGGAAACCCGCTTAAGGCCCGTGCTTTCGCCATGTTAAGCCTTAAAGCGGCTCAAAAAAAAATTACCGGCTTTCCAATGCTTAAGCCGGCAACGAACCAGGTAATAAAAAATCAGTTACTTAGGTGGTCAAATAAATTTATTAAAATTTTCATTGATCCCGTTCTTAAGGAGGGCCCTGGTTAGGCCTGAACTCAATATTCGTATACGATGTTCAAAGAGGCCCTGATTTCCAGCGTTCCTCCTTCAATGGGGGTGGGCGCATCGGCAGCCCAGGCCGCCGCCTCATCAAGTTCCACGGCCTTCCTGTAAATCGGGGTATACCCGTAGGAGTTCTCATTGATGGTCACAGGCCCTTTTAGCTTCAGACCAAGGGCTTCTGCTATAACTTCCGCCTTCCCCTGGGCATCCAGGGCAGCCTTCTTCAAAGCCTCGCCGTAATACTTCCCCTTATCGCTTATGTCAAAGGTAACGGCGTTGCTGATGTTTGCCCCCTGTTTTACGGCGGCGTCTATAACGCTTCCAACCTTTTTAATGTCCCTTACCGTCACCCGTACGGTGTTGGTTACCCTGTAGCCTATTATCAGGCTCTCGCCGGTATCCCTGTTATAGCTGTACTTTGGCTGCATGTTGTAATTAACCGTTGCTATGTCCTTTTCGGCTATCCCCAGCTTTTTGATTTCCTGCACCACCTTGTTCATGAGCTGGGCGTTTTTGCTCTGGGCCGTCGAACTGTTGACATCTTCGGTGACCACTCCCATGGAAACGTAGGCAATGTCAGGTCCTACCTCCACAATCCCATCTCCGGTCACATTCAATACCCTTTTGCTTCCGTCCCCCGAGTCCTGGTCCGCCGCCCAAATGGTCCCGGGCTTAGTGGCGGAAACCAGGGTCAGCAGTAAAGCGGCCAGGATCACCGACAGAAAAACCATGGAATATTTTCTTAAATACATAATACCACATCCCCCTGTCAAATTTCTATTTTTTTGACGAAATAATTTCCCGCCGTGTTCCAGGGTTTTTCTGTTTCGTGAAATTGTGAATAAGCCGGGAAATCCGCTTTTCCCCGGCGTCCGCCCTTCAGGCCGTTACCTCCCTTTCCCCCACCAGGTCGTTAATGGAGACATCAAGGGCCCGGGCAAGCTTTACCAGGACCTCATAGGACGGATTAAGCTTCCGGCCTTTTTCAAGCTCATTTATGTACGGCTGAGACAGGCCGGTCAACAGCGCAAGGCTCTTCTGGGTCAAGCCTTTTTTTGTCCTGATGTACCTGAGTTTTTCCATCGCCACTGCCCTCACCACTTAATACTAATAATATATTACTATTCGTAATTTGTCAACCATTATTAATTAGCCTATAGCAATATTCTTTCTGTACTCCCAGCTGCGGGTCCTGATTGGTAACCATAGTTTTCTTTTCGGTTTTTCTTTTTCAGGAACGGCTTGTTTTTTGGTATCCATAACACTATAATTAGATATAGCTTACAGCGATATTGGTGGTAAAATGGATTTCGGAAAGAACATTTTGAGGATAAGAAAGCAAAGAGGCATGTCTGCCGTTGAACTGGCCCGGAAGGCGGGCATAAACCAGTCCTATTTAAGCCAGATCGAAAACGGCAAGCGTTCCCCCAGTACGGCTGTTCTGTCCAGGATAGCCAGGGCCTTGAACCTGACCACTTCGGAACTCCTGGGCGAGGTCCCGGAACGCTTAAGCCCCCATCTTCTCCGCCTTTTGGATGCGGCAAAAGGCTTAAACGCCGCCCAGGTGGATGCCGTCATTGCACTTATCAAGGCCTTTGGCCCCAAAGATGAAAAATACCTGGTAGCGGACGAAAAGATCTACACCGACTAAGCCTTTATTCCCTGTACAGCTTTATCCAACCTTTACCCGTATATACGGCGGCTGTATGCCTTACTTCACCGTATGAACCGCATATGTGCCCTGTTTCATTCGCCCATTACCTGGACGTATACCTCCCTGGACCGCTGACGGTTGTCGTGGTCAATGAGCACTATCTGCTGCCAGGTGCCCAGGACCACCCGCCCGCCGGCGACAGGAGCCGTAAGGCCCGGTCCCATGATGGTGGCCCTCAGGTGGGAAAAGCCGTTGTCGTCCCCCCATGTCTGGGAGTGGTGGCTCTTAAGGTCGGAAGGCACAAGCCTGTCCAGCTGTTCCTTCACATCCCTGACCAGGGCCGGTTCAAACTCCATGGTGGAAACGGAAGCGGTGGAACCCATGACAAACACGCTGACAATTCCGTTTTTCACCTTTGACTCTGTTACCACCTCGCTGACATGGCGGGTAATGTCCACCACATCCGAAAAGCCCCTGGTATTGAGTCTTATGGTTTTCCCGTATACCATCCAACGACACCCTTTCCTTAAAAGCTGATTGGTTTAGTACAGTCCAAAGCTATTAACGCCGCTTTCTACCATACAGGAGAAGCATCTCCCCTATGCGCATGTCTATGCAGGCGAGGGAGTCCTCCCTGTGCCCATGCAGGAGAACAACTTCCCGTCTGCCCGTGTCGGCGCGGACAGGAGAACTGTCCCCGTGTCTGTTATAAATGTCAATCGGTTCTTTTTTAATTCTATAAGATATAGTAATATATCTAGTGAATACTGCAAGTTCCGGCGCTCCCTGAAACGGTTTAAAGAAAGCCCGTGAGCTTTTGCACCGCCGGAATGACTTCGGATTGGAGGAAGCTGCATGTGGTATAACCACAAATTCTTCAAATACGCCTTTGGCATACTTTTGGTCCTTACGATAATATACCTGGCCGACAAGGTGGACTTCTTCCTGGTGCCCTTCAGAAAGCTGGTGGCGACCCTCTTCTTCCCCCTGCTGATTTCCGGCCTTCTGTACTACCTCTTAAGGCCCTTGGTCCGCTTCGCCGAAAGCCGGAAAGTGCCCCGGGTGGCTGCCATATTTATGGTTTTTTTCATTGTGCTGGCCGTCCTTTCCGCCTTCAGCGCTTACGCCGGGTCTGTCATAGTTGAGCAGTCCAAACAGCTGTTTCAGGACCTTCCGGCAATTGTCCAGTCGGTGACCATAAAGACCAATGAGATTATCGAAAGCGAAACCTTCGGCTTCCTTCCCATAGGGGAACTGCAGAAACAGGCGACTTCCTTTTTAACCAGGATCGTTCCCACTTTAAGCAGGAGCGTTTTTGAAATCGTGTCAACCCTTACGGGGGTTGTGACCATACTGGTGATAGTCCCCTTTATTCTTTTTTACATGCTCCGGGACGACAACCGCCTGCTGCCGGCCATTTTAAAGTTTCTGCCCGAAAAGCACAGGCAAAACGCCGGCAAGATACTGGCAGAAGTGGACAAAACCCTGTCCTCCTATATAGTGAGCCAGGCCATCCTGGCCCTGTCCCTGGGGGTCATGATGTATGTGGGATATCTGCTGCTGGGAGTCAAATACTCGCTCATACTGGCCATTTTCGGCATGATAACATCGGTTATACCCTTTTTCGGGGCCATCATAGGCGTCCTTCCTGCCCTGCTGGTAGGTTTTACTCAAAACCTCTACCTGCCCATCAAAATCCTGGTGATGGTGATAATCATTCAGCAGCTCCAGGATAACCTCATCGCCCCCTACATCCTGGGAAGGCGCCTGGACATCCACCCCCTCACCCTCATACTCCTTATTATGATTGCAGCCTCTTTTTACGGTTTTGTGGGGGTTATAGTGGCCATACCTGCCTATGCAGCCTTAAAAACCATCTTTATAAACGTAAACAGGATATATAAACTGTGGAGGAGCTGACGCTCCTCCACTTTCATTTCCCTCTTTCTTTTTACTTGGCGGTCAAATAACCTTCGGCCGCAAGGAGTTCAGCTATAAGGACAGCCCCTCCGGCGGCGCCCCGCAGCGTGTTGTGGGAGAGGCAGACATACTTGTAGTCAAATACGGTATCTTCCCTGAGCCTTCCCACCGTTATACCCATGCCGTTCCCATAATCCCTGTCCAGCCTGGTCTGAGGCCTGTCGCTCTCCCGCATATACTGTAAGAACTTTCCGGGCGCGCTGGGAAGCCGGAGAATCTGCGGTTTCCCCTTGTATTCATCCCAGAGCCGCAGCATCTCATCCATGGACGGCTTTCGGGCAAAGGAAACGAAGACAGCGGCCATATGCCCGTCGGATACCGGCACCCGGATACACTGGCTCGTAATCCGGGGTTTCGAAGCCTTTACTATTTCGTTCCCCTGAATCCTGCCCCAGATCTTTAAGGGTTCATTCTCGCTTTTTTCCTCTTCCCCGCTTATAAAGGGGATGATGTTGTCTTCCATCTCGGGCCAGTCACTGAAAGTCTTGCCGGCTCCGGAAATGGCCTGGTATGTGCATACCGCCACCCGCTCCGGACCATACTCCATCAGCGGATGAAGGGACGGAACGTAGCTCTGTATGGAGCAGTTGGGCTTTACCACGATAAATCCTCTCCTGGTGCCCAGCCTCTTTCTCTGGCTCTCAATTATCTCCATGTGCTCAGGGTTCACCTCGGGTATTACCATGGGAACGTCAGGAGTAAACCTGTGAGCGGAGTTGTTGGAAACCACGGGGGTTTCAGCCCTGGCATATTTCTCTTCCAGTTCCCTTATCTTTTCTTTTTTCATATCGACGGCGCAAAAGACAAAGTCTACATCCCTGCAGACCTCATCCACATCGGATGCGTTTTTTACCTTCATTTCTTCCACATTTCCCGGTACAGGCACATTGAGCTTCCATCTGCCTTCCACAGCCTCCCGGTATGTCTTACCTTCGGAACGGCTGCTTGCAGCCAGGGTTGCCACTTCAAACCATGGGTGGTTCGCCAGTATGGAAACAAAGCGCTGTCCCACCATTCCTGTGGCCCCCAGGACACCAACCCTTA
>JAKOSZ010000268.1 GCA_029776555.1 Bacillota bacterium
ACGGATAATTGACTTATCCCCTCTTTCAAAGGGCAATTCCGGCCTGTTTCGGCCTGTCTTTCCGTAGATTACCGGACAATATAACGTAATAATTAAGCAGCGGTAAATATTTTGATGTATAATAGTCTAGTAAAGAGCAACTTGGTGTTCCGGCATTCCGGCACACATACACACATATTGTTTTTCAGGAGGAAATGCAAAATGGCTGAACTGCGCTGGCATCCGCTTATAAAAGACTGGGTAATGATAGCGTCTCACAGGCAGAACAGGCCCCAGATGCCGAAAGACTGGTGTCCTTTCTGCCCCGGATCGGGCAGGGTGCCTGAGAATTACGACGTGTACAAGTATGACAATGACTTTCCCGCCCTGTCTCAGGATCCCCCTGTTCCGGATGACGTAGCCACGGATTTCTTCAAAACTGCCGAGGCTTACGGCAAGTGTGAGGTCATACTCTATTCCCCGGACCACACAACCACGCTTCCGGAGCTTTCGGAAGACCATGTGAAGAAGCTGGTTGACCTCTGGACCGAAAGGTTTATCAGCTTAAGCGGTGATAAGAGGATCAAGTACGTGTTCATTTTCGAAAACAGGGGAGAAGTGGTAGGGGTGACAATGCCCCATCCCCACGGGCAGATATACGGCTACCCCTTTATCCCCAAGAAGCTTGAGCTGGAGCTGGAAGCCTGCAGGGAGCACTTTGAGCAGAAGGGCAGCTGCCTTATCTGTGACATGATGAACGAAGAAAAGAGGGCAGGGAAAAGGGTCATATTTGAAAATGAGGATTTTGTGGTCTTCCTGCCCTTTTTCGTGGAGTACCCCTACGGGGTGTATATAGTCTGCAAGGCCCACAAGCAGAACCTGGCCCAGTTTACCGAAAGGGAAAAGTTTAACCTGGCAAAGGCCATCCGGGAGACCGTCGGGACCTTGGATTCCCTTTTTGACATGCAGTTTCCCTACATGATGTGCATGCACCAGGATCCCGTCAACAGCGGCGATTTCAGTGACTATTACCATTTCCACATAGAGTTTTTCCCGCCCATGCGGTCGGCGGAAAAACAGAAGTTCAACGCCTCCAGCGAAACCGGGGCCTGGGCCCACTGCAACCCTACGGCGCCGGAAGAAAAAGCCCGGGAGCTTAGGAAAGCATATGAGAAATACACCGGGAAAAGCGGTGATTAAGCCCATTGGACTATTTACAGTCTGCAAGGAGGATATTTTATGGATATAAGAGGCTTGAAGGAGAAATTTGCGGAGCTCTACGGCAGCTCAACGGACGATGTGAGGGTGTTCTCTTCTCCGGGAAGGGTTAATCTCATCGGAGAGCACACCGACTATAACGGCGGTTATGTCTTTCCTGCCGCCCTTACCCTTTCGTCAACGGTTGCAGTGCGTCCCAGGAAGGACCGGAAGGTCAGCCTGGCCGCTACCGACCTTCCGGGCGTAAAAGTTGAGGCCTCCCTGGACGACCTGGAACCATACAGGAAGCTCAAGTGGGGGAATTACCAGCTGGGCGTGGCAGATGAGCTCATGAAGGCGGGATACAGGCTGGTGGGCTGTGACATGCTGTTCCACGACACGGTTCCCATAGGCAGCGGGCTCTCTTCTTCCGCAGCCATTGAGGTGGCGACGGCCATAGCCCTGGCCACCCTCGGCAACGAGGCCCACGGCATAAAGAGGGATTTGGACATGGTGGAGATTGCCCTGATTGCCCAGAGG
>JAKOSZ010000269.1 GCA_029776555.1 Bacillota bacterium
CCCAACGTGGACGAATACCCCCTCCCCTGGGAAATAGCCTTCAGGGAATCCCAGGTTGTCTGCGACGTCATATACAACCCTGTAAAGACACGCTTCCTCTCCGCTGCCGAACAAAAAGGCTGCAAAACCATTAACGGCCTCGGGATGTTAATTTATCAGGGCATTGCCGCCTATGAAGCCTGGACCGGCGTCCAGGTGCCCCAGGACCTGGCCAGGGAGCTTAAGGACAAGCTGAATACCTTTATTGGATAAGATAATACACGGGATCTATAAACCTGAAAGGTAAGGGCCGGTAACCTGAGCATGCTTTGGTGTAGTTTTTCAGCTTTTGCCCTGGGGCTTGCGGCGGGTTTTTTCTTAAACCTTACAATATGCAGGCTGCCCCGGGGGAAATCAGTGACAGGCCGTGAGTCTGACCCCGCTAATGGAGAAGCCGCTCCCAAGGCTTTGGGCTCTGTTCCTGAAGCGGGCAAGGGTGGTTGCCCAATGGGGCTGGAGTTTGCCCTGGTGGAGCTTGTTACAGCCTTTTTATTCTGGCTGCTCTTTAAAAGGTTTGGCTTTTCGGCTGAATTTGGGGTTTCCGCCTGCACTGTGTCCATCCTTGTGGCGGTGTTTTTTATTGACTTAAAACACCATGTGATTCCCAACGAGATGGTGGCGGCAGGATTGGCGGTGGCTGCGGCTACGGTTTTCTACAGCGCCGCCGCCGGAAGGGGGCTTTTCGGGAACCACAGCTGGACAAGCCATCTGCTGGGGCTTTTGCCCGGGAGCGGCATACTCTTTGGGCTTGCCTTAATGGGAGCCCTGGTCTTTAAGAAAGAGGACCTGATCGGAATGGGGGACATAAAACTGTTTGCCCCCCTGGGCCTAATCCTGGGCTGGAGGCTTTGTGCTTTTACTCTGCTGCTTTCTACCCTGGCAGCCGGTCTGGCAGGCCTTGTCCTCTTGATACTGGGCTTAAAGAAGAAAAATGACCTTTTGCCAATGGGACCCTTTATCTCGGCAGCGGCCCTTGCGGCTCTTATCCTGGGAGAAGAGCTCATAGGCCGTTATGCGGGGTTTTAAATAAAAAAGGGACATTTAGCCAGGGAGGGTAAAACATGGCCCAGCTTAAGAATTTCATGGAAGACGTGGTCTTAAGCCTGATGCAGGACATACTTGAGGACATTGACGTGTGCAAATGCGATAAGTGCTTCATGGATATTGCTGCCATTGCCTTAAACTCCCTTCCGCCCAAATACATAGTTACGGAAAAGGGAGAACTGTACTCGAAAGTGGAGACCTTAAAGCAGCAGTTTGAAGTTGATATAATCGCAGCCATTACCAAGGCGGCAGTGCTGGTAAAAAGAAACCCGCGGCATGATTTGCGCTAGCGTAAGCCAAGACGGGCAATAATTTTAACAAAGGCTTTTGCCCGGGATGGGGGAAGAGGAAATGAAAAAAATACTCTTTTTAAACGGTCCCAACCTTAACCTTCTGGGAACCAGGGAAGTGGACGTCTACGGCCGGGAAACCCTAAGCGAAATAGCAAAGAAGGTGGTCCGGAAGGCGGAGGATTTGGGCGTGGAGGTTGACTTCGTCCAGTCAAACCACGAAGGCGAGCTCATTGATAAGCTGCACCAGGGCAGGGGCGTTTATGACGTGCTGGTAATAAATCCCGGGGCCTACACCCACTACAGCGTAGCCATAAGGGACGCAATAAAGGCTGTAGGCATGCCCGCCATTGAAGTCCACCTGTCCAACATCTATGCCAGGGAGGAATTCAGGGCCAAGTCGGTGATTGCTCCCGTCTGTGTTGGACAAATAAGCGGTTTCGGCTCAAAAGGCTATATCCTGGCCCTGGAGGCGGCAGCCGACTTATGACCCGGCAATGCTGAACCGATTTGCCGTCTTAAGGGGAAGGAAATTCCGGCATGGGTTAAGCTTTCATACGAGACTTAAGAGAAGGGAAACTCCCCGGCGATATAATGCCCTGATCCTTTATCCGTTGAAAGGGGTATCGTTTAAGTGGAAACAAAAGCCATCGAGAGAAGATTGAATCTTTTTCGGAACAGCCTGGACCAGAAAGGCCTGGACAGCGCCCTCATCACAAAGAGGGAAAACGTGGTATACCTTTCCGGTTTCACGGGGGATGACAGCTATCTGGTTATTACGGCGGACAAGGCGGTGCTTGTAACCGATTCCAGGTATACTTTGCAGGCGTCCACGGAAGCGCCCCTTTACAGGGTCATAGAGTACAAGGGCAAACTGCATGAAGCCCTTGGGAAGATATTAAAGGAGTTGGGCATAAAAAGGCCCGGTATTGAAGACGGGAACCTGACCTTAAAGAGTTACAGGGAGTTCAGGGAAGCATTTCAGGTAGAAGAACTGGCAGCCCTTGGAGACTTGGTGGACAGCATGCGGATGGTGAAGGACAGCCACGAGCTTAGTTTAATAGAGGAAGCGGTAAGGATAGCCGATGAGGCCTTTGAGCACATACTGGGCTTCATAAAGCCCGGGGTCATGGAAATTGAGCTGGCTGCCGAACTGGAGTATTTCATGAAAAAAAGGGGGGCTTCCAAGGCCTCATTTGACATTATAGCGGCCTCGGGTCACAGGTCTGCCATGCCCCATGGGACGGCCACGGAGAAAAAGCTTAAGGTCGGAGACGCCATAACCCTGGATTATGGCGCGGTTTACAGGGAATACCATTCCGACATTACCAGGACTGTGTTTCTGGGAAAAGTGAGCAGCCAGATGAGGCAAGTCTACGAAACCGTGCTCAAGGCCCAGCTAACCGGAATAGAGTGGGTGAAGGCGGGGCTTAAGGGGAAAGAGGTGGACAGCAAGGCCAGGGATTTCATTGACGGAGCGGGATATGGGGACTGCTTCGGCCACAGCCTTGGCCATGGCGTAGGTCTTGAAATCCACGAATTCCCAAGGCTTTCCCCCCTGGGGGACATAACACTTAAAAACGGCATGGTAACTACCGTTGAACCCGGCATTTACCTTCCGGGCGTGGGCGGGGTCAGGATAGAGGATGTGGTGGTGGTAAAAGACCAGGTCCCCGCAGTGCTTACCCGGGCCCGGAAAGACCTGATAGTCCTGTGAGCCTGAGAAGTTTTTCTTGATAATACAGCCGTGGACATCATATAATAGTCTTGAAGTTGTCCTTGGAAATCCGAGGTTAATTCTCATTACTGCTGGAAACAAACGCCCCGGCGGCAAGAAGACATAACTGGGGTGCAACGCATTTAAGAACGGAGGGATTTCAGTGATAGCAGCAGGTGATTTTAAGAACGGTGTCACATTTGAAATGGACGGGCAGGTGTACCAGGTAATGGAGTTTCAGCACGTCAAACCCGGCAAGGGTTCGGCCTTTGTCAGGACAAAGTTGAGGAACGTGATAACCGGGGCCACCATTGAAAAAACCTTCAGCCCTACCGACAAAATGCCCAGGGCTCACATAGAGAGGAAGGACATGCAGTACCTGTATAACGACGGAGAACTCTACTATTTTATGGATATGGAAACCTATGAGCAGCTTCCTCTTAACAAGGCACAGGTGGAAGATGCCCTTAAGTTCGTCAAGGAGAACATGGTGTGCAAGATCCTCTCGTACAAAGGCAGCGTGTTCGGCATTGAACCACCCACCTTTGTTGAACTGCTGGTAACCGACGCCGAACCGGGTGTCAAGGGTGATACGGCCACCGGGGCCACAAAGAACGCCACCGTGGAAACCGGCGCCATAGTGAGGGTCCCCCTCTTTGTCAACCAGGGAGACACTATCAGGATTGACACCAGGACAGGAGAGTATATTGAAAGAATATAGCGGTTAAAATATACTGGGTTGTTTAAACGGGTGTAATTCACCTTGCGGAGGTGTCCTATGAGTTATCTTAGGGAAAAGGTGGCCTACCTGAAAGGACTTGCCGAAGGCGTCAGAATCGACCAGTCCACCAACGAGGGGAGACTCATAAAAGCCATAATCGATGTCCTGGACGACTTTGCCATTACAATACAAAGCCTTGAGGAGTCCCAGGAAGAATTGAGCCGCCAGGTTGACAGCATAGACGAAGAGCTTGCCGATTTGGAGGATGTTCTATACGGCGACGACGACGAATATTCGGAGGAGATTATTTGCCCCCACTGCGGAGAGGCCTTTGAAATAGGTGAAGACGGG
>JAKOSZ010000270.1 GCA_029776555.1 Bacillota bacterium
GGCAAGAGGCAACTTAAAGGAGGAAATGTCTCCTTTTTGTCGTCAGTCGGCAATGATAATTTTTGCCAAAACGGGACAAGGAACCTGTCCCCCTGTCCCATCCCCCTGTCCCACTTCACCTCATGGCCCCCTTTTCCGATAATATTTAAAGAAGGGAAAACAAACTGCGCGCTTTTAACTGGAAAGGAAATGGTTCGAATGACACGCCTTCTGAAAGGATTTCCGCATATAGGCCGCCGGATTGGCAAAGGGCTTCTTACGGGTCTTTTGGCCCTGTCGCTGGTATCTTTCCCCCATACCACCGCAGAGAGCCAGGGACCGGCCGGAGAGCTTTTCGTTACGCTGTACTCCGGCAGCCTGATAAGGCTCGACTGGAGCGACAACCTGTCAAATGAAAAAGAGTTCCGGGTGGAAAGGGCCGCGGATTCGTCGGGCTATGTCACCATTGCCCGGCTTCCGGCCAACACAACCACATACTTTGACTACAACGTTTCCCCGGGATATGGGTACAAATACAGGATTATTGCCGTAGATGCGTCAGGCTCCTTTACAGTCCACACCAACGAGGTGTCCACATCAACCACCACTGTCTCTCCGCCCAGCTCGCTGTCGGTGTCACCCGTATCCGACACCCAGGTAGACTTGTCCTGGACCTATCCCGGTTCAGCAAGCTATGAAACCGTTATTGAAAGGCGGACAGGCAGCGGAAACTGGTACTTTGTGGCCCGCACCGGCAGGGGGGAGAACAGCTATTCCGATACAGGCCTAACCCCCAACACGGCTTACAGCTACAGGATCCGGGCAGCTTCAGGAAACTACATATACTCTTCCTGGTACCCCGGTGAAAGCGGAAGCTCGCAAGCCTATACCAAGCTCACCCCTCCCAGGCTGATTTACGGCTTTGCCATGTCATCAAGCTCCATACTCCTTTCATGGACGGATACATACAATGAGACCTGCTACATAATCGAACGAAGGGTGGGAAACGCCGGCTCTTATAAAGAGATTGCCACCCTGCCCCCCAACACAACCGTATGGACAGACACAAACCTGGAAGCCGGCATCCTCTGTCAGTACAGGATAAAAGCCGTCGCTCCTTACAGCAGCTCCGAATACTCCAATGAGCTCATGGTGGCGGCCGTATATATACCCCAACCTTCAAGGCTTTCCGCCGCTGCCTTTTCAACGGGAGAAGTGGAGCTCAGCTGGGAAGACAACTCAGGGATGGAATCAGGTTTTGAGGTCTGGCGGCGTGAAGAAAACTCCCCGCTTTGGGAAGTCATTGGAACCACCGGAAGAAACATCACCGGCTATACCGACGCTACTGCTCTGCCCGGCCGCCAATACTACTACATGGTAAGGGCATACTCGGCCATTGACTTCATATACTCTCCCTTTACCGCCCCGGTGCAAGTGAAGCCTTCAACAATCGCCGCTCCCTCCGGGCTTGACTACAGGGTGTATGCCTCCTCCGGCTCCACATACGCCATCGTCATCTCCTGGGTGGATAATTCAAGCAGCGAAAGCGGCTTTAAGGTGGAAAAGAAAACCGGGGAGGAGGACAGCTTTTCCGAGATTACTACCCTCACGGCCAATTCCACCAAGTATATTGACTATGGATTAAAGGAGCGCACCTGGTACTACTACAGGATAAAGGTCTATGACAATACCAGCAACAGCGCAGCTTACAGCCAGGTGCTGGAAGTGTTTATCGGCCGTCCCGACAGGCCCTCGGACCTTAAAGCCGCATGTATTTCCCCGGAAATAGTAAGGCTGGAGTGGAAGGACAACTCCGATGTTGAGCAGGGCTATATCATAGAGAGGAAATCCACGTTGAAAGACGTCTACACCGAAATCGCCCGGGTAGGGCCCAACACCTGCACATACACCGACAGCGGCCTTACGGCGGGAATAACCTATGTCTACCGGGTTTCATCCTACAACGCCGCCGGGACTTCCCAGCCCAGCATTGAAAGCGTTGCCACAACCAAGAGGTGGGCGTCCTTCAGCGACGTGGAGTACCGGCAATGGGCCGGCAGGGAAATCCTCAGCCTGGCCAGCGTCGGAATACTGGAAGCTGCCCAGCAGAACAGGTTTAAGCCCGAAAGTTACATTACAAGGTCGGAGTTTGTGTCCTGGACGGTAAAAGCTTTTCAACTGAAAGCCCCCTCCGTGGGCTCCTTCCCCGATGTAAACCCTTCCCATCCCAGGTACAGGGAAATCATGACGGCAAAGTCCCTGGGGATAATCAACGGGGGACCTGGGGGCAGGTTCTTCCCCGACGAGCCCATTACCCGCCAGGACATGGCCGTCATACTGGCTAAAGCGTTAAAGGCCGCGGGAAAGGAGCTTCCGGTACAGGAGCCCGCAAACATTGAGGCATACCCGGATTACTCCGCTGTTTCGCGCTACGCCGCTCCATCAGTGGCAGCCCTTATTGAAAAGGGGGTTTTAAACACCCGGGGAACAGGCACCGGCAGGATTCTCGCCCCCTTAAGCGCCGCCACCCGTGCCGAAGCCGCTTTTGCCCTGTACAACAGTATTATGCTTGAATAAGCCCAACCTCTTTTATATTTCTTCCTCATTTTCAGGCGGGAAACCCTTCTGCTCTCTTTAGCCGGAGGGCGGCTTCTTTTCCTTTTGTTCTTATTTATAAGGTAAAAAAGCCGCGGCCCCAACATCGCGGTGCTGCTCATTTCCCGGCATATAACTTTTTGCTCCCAACATGAACAGACTGGCTTTGCCAGCTCACCTGCCGAACAGATTGGCTTGTCCTCTTCCTTCACCTGCCGGCAGGACAAAACGCCAGGCATATTCCTTACGGGCTTAAAAGCCTCTCTATTGAGCCTGAAAGGGAACAAACCCGGTCCGCTTGTTTTTATTTATCAGGAAGCGAAAAGCGAGGATGTAA
>JAKOSZ010000271.1 GCA_029776555.1 Bacillota bacterium
AAGGCTATTGGAGAACAGCCAAAAGCCCCATACTTTCGCAAACCATTACGAATGAGCGCCTTCAGAAGCGCGGATATACTGGCTTCATAGCAGAACTTGCTTAAGAAATTGAACTCTTGTTGAACCGCCGTATACCGAACGGTACGTACGGTGGTGTGGGAGGTCGGCTAATCAAATAATGATTAGCCTCCTACCCGATTTAATCCCTAACGGCCGTATTCGTAGCCCGTTTCATAGAGGGCTACGATGTTCTCCGGGGGAGTCAGAGGCTGAATGTTGTGGCAGGGAGCAATAATGTAGCCGCCGTTCCTGCCCAGTATAGAGATATTCTCCAGGACCTCCTCCCTTACGTCGTCCACCGTACCGAAGGGCAGTGTTTGCTGATTGTCCACTCCTCCGTGGAATACTATCTTATCCCCGAATTTTGACTTCAGCGTTTCCCTGTCCATATCCCTGCAGCGCCACTGGATGGGGTTCAGCACGTCAATGCCTATGTCTACCAGATCCGGCAGAATTTTTTGTATGGATCCGTCATTGTGGTGTATTACATAAACCCCGGACTGATGGGCGAGATCAATCATCCGCTTCATGCGGGGCAGGAAGAACTTTCTTATCTGCTCGGGGGAAAACATGAGGTCCTGTTCCGAACCCATGTCCTCAGCCACATAACTTAACAGCACATGGCCGCCGGCCTGCTCATATATGCGGCTTGTATTTTCGTAGCAGAAATCAAAGAGCTTATCAAGACAATAGTCCACAATTTCCAGGTTTAACACAAGGTCCATGAAAGCCTGCTCAAGGCCCCGCAAATTGGCGTAGATGAGGAAGGGCTCAGACCCTCCGCCCTGTATGGGCCGGTGTTCATTGCCCTTTACCTGGCCTTTTATAACAGAGTAGTCGAACCATTCAATGTCCGGCCACCTGTATTCCGCTTCTATTTCTTCCACGCTTTCATATTTTGCAAGGGGGTGATATACGCATTCCCTGTAAACGCCTGTGCCATAGCGCACATCCCTGTATTTGCAGCCGTACATGTCTTCATCCGTTTCCAGGGCCGGTCCCACGTATCTGGGATACAGGTACACCGGTTTATCTATGTGCAGCTTCTCAAATACCTCCTCCATACTGGCACAGTTTAAATGCTTCATCAATAACTGGTCTGTTTCCCATGTGGCCCAGTAGTCCATGGGTATCCTGTCGGGCTTCTGCCTCTTTAATACGGCTAACCATCTCTCCCTGGGAGTCATGGTGTCCCTGGCCATACTGCATTTCCCCTTTTCAAGCGGAATTTGCGGGAACAGGCAAAACCAGGGCCGCGTGAAAATCCTGCCCCGGAGCCTGATCCTCGTCATTTCACTGACATTTTATCACAGGGGAGAGGATTTGCAACGGATCCCGCCGCTACTCCCCGGACAACTGCCAATAAAGGCTTAATTGCCCCTGACATCCGGCTCCAATGCTGGTCCGGCTGAAACAGTCCCGGGAACTTTGAAAGCAAGGGGCCGGGAAACTACCAGGGTGGAAAGGCAGCTTATGCGGCTGATACCCGGAAACCTGGTGTTTGAAGCATTATGTTAACCATGCTTTTTTACGGGTGACCTGGCAGGAAACTAGTTGTACAGGTGATATGACAGGAATGGTTCCGGCAGAGTACTAAATTCCGTGAGATTTTTGCACCCGGGAGGGGCAGGATGATGGAAAAAAAGAGCGGGGGCACTGTCTTACCTTGCTCAGACCAGTGAGCAAGGCCTGCAGGCCTTTTAAAGAGGCCGCTTTTTAAGGTGAAAGAGCTTTTAAGATATGGAAAGAAGCCCGGGGAAGAGTTATAATGATTAGGTAAAGGTTAAGTTTTTAACAAACCAGTTGGGATGCGGGAGGTCTTAAGCTTCTGCCTGGTATTTATACTGCGCTTTCATAGCAGAAAGGAAAACTTTAATTTACCTGCAGGCCGGCTTCGTATAATCATCCGGCAGCAGTACTGTAAAAGTAGCAGCACACAATCGTATTAAGGAAGGTAAAGAGACAGGGGATGAAAAAGAGGTACTTGTACGAAACCCACACACACACAAAGGAGGGGAGCGCCTGCGGCCTCTGTACAGGCGAGGAATCGGCAAGGGCGCACAAGGAAGCCGGGTATACCGGGGTCATCATTACCAACCATTTTTTTTACGGGAATACTGCGGTGAACCGTAAACTGCCGTGGAAAGACTGGGTAAGAGAATTTTGCAAAGGCTATAACCTGGCCAAGAAGGAAGGCGACCGGATTGGACTGCAGGTTTTCTTCGGCTGGGAGTCCTGCTACCGGGGGACGGAGTTCCTGGTTTACGGCCTGGACGAGGAGTGGCTCCTTGCCCATCCGGAAATCAGGGATGCCACCATAGAGGAGCAGTATCAGCTGGTTAAAGCACACGGCGGCATGGTGGTGCAGGCCCATCCTTTCCGGGAGGCGGAATACATTCCCGAGATTCGGCTGTTTCCCCGGTATGTGGACGCGGTAGAAGTCATAAACGCAGCCCATACCAATCACGGGAAAAAGGACTATTTCAACCACGAGTACAACCTCCGCGCAATAACCTACGCCAAAGAACACAACCTGCCCATGACGGCCGGGTCCGACACCCACTCCACCCATCTGTCGGGCTGCGGCATGGCCTTTGAAAGAAAGCTTGAAGACATCCACGATTTTATCAGGGCAGTCTTAAACAGGGAACCCTATGAACTGGTCTGATGGCTTGCCGCTCTGAGTACAGCCGGCTGGCTGAATTTTACGGCGCAGTTTCAAAAGGCCGGGGAGCTGCCGCTGCACTCCCGGCGCATGGGATAAAAATTGCCCTTTATTAGAGCGCCTTGTTGTTATCGGCCGGATTGTGAGTTAAAATGTAATTAGCTGTGCTGCGGATCCCGGCAGACCCTGAATGAAGTTTATGCCGGGGCTGCCTGTGCAGCCGGCAGACTTTTATGCCGCATAGAAAGTGATTTCCCGCCTCAAGATCACTTTAAAGCACGCCTGGGCTGTTTGACTTTCAAGCTTCGCCAGGGAATACAAGTGAATAGGTGGACAAGCATGAGGCCTCATTACATTACCATTGGAAGGGGAGTGGATCTGGGATGAACCAGGAGGAAAAGAGGAAAATCCTGAAGGAAGAGATTGAAAAAAACAAGGGCATCCTGCGCTTTGCGCCCACATGGGTACCAAGGGCTTTTATGGTTCCCGGAAGGCGCCTTAAGCTGCATCCTGCGGATTTATACGCCCTGGGGGCCCACAGGGGCGGCATAAACGAGAGGTGGTTTGCTTCCACCGTTCAGGCGGACAATGGCCCTGGAACGCCTGAAGATGAAGGCCTTAGCTATATTGTGGCAGAGAACTCAGGGAAGGCTGTAAAGATACTGTTCAAGGACGCAATAGAGATCATGGGCGATGAGATAATTGGGAAATACCAGATGAAGAAATACGGCGGCTGGGTGGCGTTTGCCAAATTTTTTGACAATATGGGCCCCATACCCCACCACGTGCACCTGATGGACGAGCATGCGGCAAGGGTGGGAAAGCTGGGCAAGCCTGAAGCCTATTACTTCCCGGTGCAGCAGAATTTCGTGGACAACAACTTCCCTTACACCTTCTTCGGGCTTGAACCGGGCACCACCAAAGAGCAGGTGGTGGAATGCCTTAAAAGGTGGGATGAAGGGGATAACGGCATACTGCAGCTCAGCAAGGCTTACCGGCTTACCCCCGGGACGGGCTGGGACGTACCGCCGGGAGTGCTGCATGCGCCGGGCTCGCTGCTGACTTATGAGCCCCAGAAGGCCAGCGATGTGTATAGCATGTTCCAGTCGATGGTGGAAGGGCGGCCTGTTTCCAGGGACCTGCTGGTCAAGGACATCCCGCCGGAATATCACAATGACTATGAGTACATTGTCAGCGTCCTTGACTGGGAGCTCAACGTAGACCCTGAGTTTGTAAAGAACCGCTTCAGGGAGCCGGTGCCGGTAAAAGACATGGACGAGATGAAGGAAGAGGGATACATTGAAAAGTGGATTGTCTACGGGAACAAGGATTTCTCCGCCAAGGAACTGACCGTACTGCCCGGAAGAACGGTGAAGATAAAGGACAATGCCGCCTATGGCTTCATCATGGTCCAGGGTTACGGCACAATAAACGGCGTAAAAATTGAGACGCCGACCATCATCCGGTACGGCCAGCTGACCTCCGACGAGATGTTCGTGACGGAGGAGGCGGCAAAAGAGGGAGTAGTCATAAGCAACATGAGCGAATCCGACTCGCTGGTAATGTTCAAGCACTTCGGCCCCGAGTAAAAAACGAGAACACAGGGGGACGGTTATTCTGTGCACGTGCATGACACAAGGGGACGGAGCTTTTTGCAGTGCACAAAAAACTGCACAAAAGAACCGTCCCTCTGTGCGCGACGAAAAAACGCACAAAAGAACCGTCCCCCTGTGCGCTATGGGAGGTAATGAGTATGGTAGTGAAAGATGTGGTGAATTACCTGGAGAAGTTCGGACCCGGGGGCTCGGAAGAAATACTGCTCTTCGGAGATATAAGGCAAGAGGTGCGCGGCATTGCCGTATGCTGGATGCCCACGCTGGAGGTAATAAGCAAGGCGGCTTCTATGGGCTGCAACCTGATAATCTGCCATGAGAACCTGACCTTCCCCTACAACTTCTATATTTTCGGACAGCACCTGGAAAAAACCCTGGCCTGGAAGGCAAACATGGAAAGGATTAAGCTCCTTGCCGTCAACAACATGTCGGTCATAAGGGCCCATGCCAAGCTGGACAAGGCGTATAACATAGACTGGTTCCGGGAAGCCATGGAACTTAAGACTGTTGAGGATCAGAACAGCCGGGGCAGTATTGTGGCAATCCAGGAAACTACCCTTAAAGAACTGGCCCTTCATATCAAGGAGAAGATTGGGCTTAACTGCATCAGGGTTACCGGTCCCATGGACGCCAGGATCAGGAAAGTGGGTATAGCCGTAGGAGGACTGGGGATCAGCGTAAACATGGGCTTTTTACAGAGGCTTGTGGATGAATCGGTAGACGTCATCTTAACCGGGGAGGCCGATGAGGAGTCTCTCAGGTTTGCGGAGGACAGCGGGGTGTGCTTTATAGAGACGTCTCATATTGTATGTGAGAGCATTGGCCTGGCAAAATTTGCGGAAGACCTTAAGAGAGACTTTCCGGATGTAAAAGTGGAAATGGTGTATGCCGGAATCCCCTGGCGCTATATTTGACGGGCCCGGGGAGAAATATATGTGACAAGCTGAAAGCCTTTCCTTTTTTAATGCCGTCAACGGCTCCCGCCCTGATTGCACCCTTTGAGCTTGCGCAAAGCGGTTAGCTGGCAGAGGATGCCCGGGCTGACAAAGGTTCAATGGCATCAAGGGGCCCTGTCATGTCTTCCAGGGGGATAAACAGCGCTTCTTAATAAGGAGTATTCCTGTTTCCCGGAAAGAAATATGAAAAAATAAAGGGCAAGAAAGACGTACTCCCCTGTCTTACGCCTTATAATTCGACAAATATTGGGTTTCCCGGCTAAAATATTGCAAAATTATGCAATATGGCATATTATTAAATCACACCCGAACAAATCCATATTAAATCAGGCGAGCTGGTTAAAATACTGTTTTACTGGTATTTCGGAGATATATATCATGTATGCCTTGGATATTATTGCTGATATTCTTGAATCGGTAAAGGGGAAAAATGTCACCGACATTCATTTAACCGCAGGGGCTGTTCCGGCAATAAGGATTGACGGAAAGCTGACCTATGCGGCAGGTTTTGAAGTGATCAGGCCTGACGATACCAAGAATATGGCCAATGAAATGTTAAACGCCGAACAGAAAGCGGTACTGGAGAGCAAGCACTACATATGCGCCACCATTGCGCTGAAAGACATAGGAAGGATAAGAGCCAATATTTATCAGCAGCGAAGCTCTTACGCCATTAACATAAAAATTCTGGACAACGCAATAAAGACCCTTGAGGAGTTGGAAATCCCGCAGGTCGTCACAGACCTGTACAAAAAAGAAAGCGGGCTGATTTTAATCTGCGGGAATAAAAACAGCGGCAAGTCAACTACGGTGGCGTCTATTATTAAGAAAATAAGCCAGAACCGGGAGTGCCAGGTATTAACAATTGAAAACCCCATCAAGTTCTTGTATAAACATGATAAGGCACTTGTTAATCAAAAAGAAGTGGGAATCGACGTATTGAGCTTTGAAGAAGGCATATGCTCCGCCATGGACCAGGATGCCGACGTAATAATGACCAGTTATGCCGGGGCTCCGGAGATATTTTCCGCGATTCTCACTGCCGCTGAACGCGGGCATTTGGTGATAGCGACCCTTCATACGGTAAATACGGTTTCCGCCATTGAATACATACTGGCCATGTTTCCTGCCGAAAGGAGGGAGCATGTAAGGGTTGTGCTCGGCAATGCGCTTCAGGGGATTGTGTGCCAGAAGCTGATCCCGGGAAAAAGCGGCGGCTGCTATAAGCTGGCGGTGGAGGTGATGCTTGCAACCCAGGCCGCGAAAAACTTAATTGTAGAGAATAAGATACACCAGATTCCTGCCTTAATGAAGGCAAGCAAATCACTGGGAATGATTACGATGGAGGATTCAGTAAGAGAGCTTTATAACAGAGGAGAAATAGACGAAAGCTGGTTAAATTCCTAGCTGGATAATAGAGAGACAGACCGGTTAATTATTTGTTATGTATAAGGGAGAAATGCTCTTGTTCAAAAGGATTGCAAAAGGTAATATAACGGGTTTTATTGAAATTTACCGTTTTATATCCGTATTCCTGACGGCGTTTTTTTACTTAATCCGCGGGCTGTACGAAGGCTACAGCATTTCTGTCATGCTTTTCATTGTGGTCTCCATTACAGTATCAACCGCACTCCTGCAGTACCTGTACAGGACAAGCTATAATATAGGAACGAGATTGCAGCTCCTGCTTCTCATAGAGATAGCGGGCCTGTCTTTTCTCATGCTGTTTACAGGGGGCCTTGAAAGCCCGTTTATATGGTGTTTTTTAAACCCGCTTTTGATAATCTCTTACCACATGCCCCTGCCGCTGAAAGTCATATACCTGGCCTCCAATTTCTTTGTTCTGTGCGGTGCAGGGTATTTTGTTGAAAGGCCGTCAGGATTAGGGGAATACCTGAT
>JAKOSZ010000272.1 GCA_029776555.1 Bacillota bacterium
ACAAGGACTATGTAAAGGCGCTAAGGCTTAGAAAAGACCTCTTCAGCGAATTTTTAAACTACATTACCATAAACGTTTCCGAGTTCTTTCGGAACCCGGAGCAGTGGAAAGTGCTGGAGTCGGATATAATTCCCTGTCTCCTGGACAGGTTTGGAAACCTCAGGGTTTGGAGCGCTGCCTGTTCCACCGGAGAAGAACCCTATTCCCTGGTGATGCTTTTGAACAGGTTTTTACCCCTGGAAGAAATTAGAGTCCTGGCCACGGATATAGACGAATTCGCCCTGGAAAAGGCCATGAAGGGTGAATACCAGCAAAAGAGCCTGGAAAACCTGCCTCAGGGGTTTAGAGAGAAGTATTTTGAAAAAATCTCCGACACGGCATACCGCATCAGGGAGGAGGTAAAGTCCTGCGTAACGTTTAAGCGCCACAACCTCCTAAGAGACAGCTTTCCGAAAAATTTTAACCTGGTCCTCTGCAGAAACGTGCTCATTTACTTTACTGAAGAGGCCAAGGAACGCATTTACAGAAACTTAAACCACACCCTGGAAAAGGACGGGGTCCTGTTTGTGGGAAACACCGAGCAGATTCTCATGTCCGGAAGGTACGGCTTCAGATCCTTTAAGACCTTTTTTTATGCCAAGGAGAAGGATTTGAAGAAAAGCAATTGACGGTTTAAGGGGCTTAAACCGGCCGATTAAAGGGATAAAAACAAAAAAGGGCATGCATCTTTTGCCGCTGCCTGTTACTCGGGAGGAGGAGAAAAATGAAAGTTGAGGATATAATGCAAAGGGATGTCATAAAGGTTAAGCACAGTTACACCATTAAGGAAGTAAGCAAAAAAATGAAGGAGCACAACGTGGGAAGGGTTCCCGTAGTGGACGATGAAGGAAACGTTATTGGGATAGTCACCGACAGGGACATTGTTATAAGCGGCATTGCAAAAGACAACGGCTTTTACAGCAACACCATAGACACCATAATGACCCGGCAGGTGGTTTATATAACCCCTGACAGGGATGTAACCGAGGCGCTGGAGCTCATGGGGCTCCATAAAATAAGGAGCCTCCTGGTCATCCGGGGGAACACGCTGGTGGGGATGATCACTTTGGGAGACATCCTGCAGACCTTCCGCTACAGCGAGAAAGTGCTGGAAACCTTGAACAAGATATATTCGAAGGACTGAAAGCTTAAGGAGACCTTCCTGCGCTATTGTACCCGGACCCGGTTGCTGGTAAAATAGAGTTGTTTAATATGCATTTCTTGGAAAAGGAAAAGGAGAAGGGTAATGTCAGTTTTTACGAAGTTTTTCGAACTACTGGGCTTCTATAATTATAACAAGGACGGGCCGGGGGTCCCGAAAGAGGCCCCGCCGAAGCACCCCGCAGTGGTCTTTTTTGAGATATACGCCCGAAAGTTCTGGCAGCTTGTCACCATTAACCTCATGTTTACGGCCTTCAATCTTCCGGCGGTGATTCTGGCCTTCCTTGTCTCCTTATTCTACCTTCCGGGTTTTGTTGAAGGCCAGGGGGAAATCGACTTAAGCATCAGATTTGCTTTTATTGTCTTTTTCACCGCCCTGCCGCTGATAACCATCGGACCGGCCCAGGCAGGCCTGACCTTTCTTTTCAGGAACTACGCAAGGGAAGAACACGCCTTTATATGGTCCGACTTTAAGGAGCAGGCTTTGAAAAACTTTAAACAGGCTTTGGCCGTATCCTTGCTGGACTGGGTCATTGTAACCGTAATCGGCTTTGACATAATAGCTTACTCGGATATAGCCGCAAAAAGCAGCAGTTTGTTTTTCTCCGTTGCGGTGGGGGTATTGATTGGAGCCTTTGGCATATACGTGATAATGCACCTTTACATGTACCCCCTGATGATCAATTACAGGCTGAGCTTTAGCCAGCTGTTCAAGAACGCCTTCTACTTCGCCGGGCTGAAGCTCCTGCCGAACCTCTTTATTCTTGCCGTTGACATCGTGTGCGTTCTTATTACCGCCGCGGCCTTCGTGGCTCATCCGCTTGTCGGAATAGCTCTCTATTGCGCCCTTACCGTAAGCACCATAACTCTAATTAACAACTTCTACGTAAACCGGGTCTTAAAAGAGTTTACAGACCGCGCTTCCGGCGCTGATGAGCAGAAGGGCTGAAGGGGAGAGGATAATAAAAGCCGCTTAAAAAGCCAGGATCTTTCCCGGCCTTTTTAAGCGGCTTTTTTGTCTTTTAAGTCCTTCAATCTCTCAAAAGATCTTCCATGGTATAAAAACCCGGGGCCTTGCCGCAGATAAACCTGGCGGCCTTCAGGGCGCCGGCGGCGAATATTTCCTTGGAAAGGGCCGTGTGCCTGATTTCGATGATCTCGTCGGCCCCCGCAAAGATGACCGAGTGTTCGCCCACGATGGTGCCGCCCCTGACAGCGTGAATGCCTATCTCGTTTTTGCCCCTTTTCTTCAGCCTGGAGTGCCGGTCGTAGACGTATTCCAGGTTGCTGCCCAGGGCCGAGTTAATGGCTTCGGCAATGGCCAGGGCGGTTCCGCTCGGCGCATCCAGCTTCTGGTTGTGGTGTTTTTCCACAATTTCAATGTCAAAGCTTCCTTTAAGGAGCTGGGCCGTTTTCTTAACCAGGTCCGTAATGAGGTTTATTCCCAGGGACATGTTGGCCGAATGGAAAACGGGTATGACTTTTGCCGCTTCCTCCATGGCCTTCCTGTTTGACTGGGAAAGGCCCGTGGTAGCGATAATCACCGGCTTTTTCCGGGACAGGGCATATCCCAATACGGCTTCAAAGGCAGAGGGGCTGGAAAAGTCAATTACCACATCCACCTCTTCCTTACACTCATGAATGTCGGTGTAAACCGGGTATGTATTGGCCACGGAGCTGTTGACGTCAAAGCCCGCCGCCAGCTTAAAGTCATCGGAGGACGATATCACCCTGGTTATTACCCGCCCCATTTTTCCATTGCATCCGCTCAGCAAAACTCTTATCAAACCGGATCACTTCCTCTTTTGCAAACTGTATAAACCAAGTTCCTTTACTTCTCTAGAAGCCCGTAGTTTATCAACTCTCTCCTTATGACCTTCAGGTTCTCCTCGGTGGTCTCCACCAGGGGCATGCGGCACTGTCCCACTTTCATTCCCAGCATGTTCATGGCGGCTTTCAGCGGTATCGGGTTCACATCGATGAAAAGCGCCTTAATGAGGTTTAAGGCCTTGATCTGGATCTTCCTGCCGCCTTCCACATCTCCGTTTAAGAACTTCATTACCATCTCGTGCATATCCCCGGGTATAATATTGGCTGCCACAGAAATAACGCCTTTTCCCCCCAGGGCAAGGGTGGGAATGACCTGGCCGTCTTCCCCGGAGTAAATCACTATGTTGTCGCCGCACAGGTTCACAACGTCTGCCACCTGGTTCAAGTTGCATTCCTTTACCCCGAGGATGTTCTCAATCTCCGACAGGGCCCTTATGGTTTCAGGGTTGATGTTTAAGTTGGTCCTGGAGGGCACATTGTATAAAATGACCGGTATCTTAATGCTTTTTGCTATGGCCTTGAAGTGTTCGTACAAGCCCCTCTGGGATGTCTTGTTGTAGTAGGGGGTTACTGTGAGAATGGCGTCAGCCCCGCTTTCTTCGGCAAACTGGCTTAAAGCTATGGCGTGCCTTGTGTCATTGCTGCCGGTGCCTGCAATAACCGGCACCCTTCCTCTTACTTTTTCTATGGCGAATTTGATTACGGCTTTGTGTTCTTCGTCAGGCATGGTTGAGGCTTCGCCGGTGGTGCCGGCAATGACTATGGCATCGGTTCCCTGGCTGATCTGAAACTCGATGAGTTCTTCCAGCTTATCGTAGTTTACGCCGTCTTCGGTAAAGGGAGTAACTATGGCAACCCCGGAGCCTAAAAACACGGGCTTTTTCATAGACAACACTTCCTTTCAAAAAACCTTAAAGGTTATATCCGAATCCCAGTATAAATATATGCAGGTAAATTTAATGCTGGTATTGACCACCAGCATTTCATACTACCCATCAGGTAAAACCTGACTGCGACAGAATGAATGATAGCGCTCCATCATTTAAAATGATGACAGTTATATGGCTGTTAACCATATACCCAGGGCATGCCCCGGATGGGAAGGCATCCCTTCGGCGTTTTTCCCTTTCAGCCCGCCTCGTGGGAACCCATCTTCCTTTACGGGCCTACTGATGAAAAACGCTCCTCTATCACACACCGATATATTATTTTTTTTTCCATAATACCATCTAAATATTCCCGTGTCAAATAAGATTTGAGAATTTCTGGGCTGTTGGGTTTTTGCCATGCCTCATTTTGTCACAGGCCGCGGTCACAATGTTACAATGTTGTTAAATATTTGGCTTATCAGGAGGAAAGAGCTGATTGCTGTCGAAAAATTATTCTAAGTTGATTAATTTGCGATTTTTGCCGATAAAAAATTAAGCCGGACACACCGGAATGACTTAAGCCGGTGTTGGGGTCAGCTGATTTAAAACACAGATGATAAGCGGTGAGCAGGCAATGAACAGGCTGATAAAAAAAATAACAGTCATAGTGGTTTTGGCATACCTTTTAACCAGCACGGGACTGAATGCCGTAGCTGTGGTTGATCTCCCGCGTTACATAAGAGTAGGGCTTTTTTACAGTGTTACCGCCCAGCCGTTTTTTACCGCGGCTGCCGAGGGGGGGCTCCAGTTCGGCTATGGTGACGGCTTTACCCCGATTTGTGAGTGGGACAGCAGCGCACCGGTGCTGATAAGAAAGGATGCCTGTTTTACCAGGTCCAACGGGACCCTGAAAGAGTGGAACCCCTCTTCCAAAGCTCCCCAGGAAGGGCTTTTGCTTGGCCCCTACCACATAGCCGTAGCCGGCGCTTATGCCAACTGGGAAACGGCCAGAATCCAAGCCGAATCCATGAGGGCCGACGGGCTGGACGCATATCCGGCATATAACGGTACATGGCAGGTGTGGATAGGCAGCTTCTGCGATGAGGTTACGGCAAAGGTATACATAATAGCCGACCTGGACTTTTTATTCGGCCCCGGGGTCTGCAGCCTGGTGAAGCCGTCGGAGAAAAGTGTTGTGGTGGAGTCGGAAGCAGGCGAAATACTGTTCATATACGACGACCCTTCGGGGGCGAAACCCCTCCGGATGAAAGCAAAAGCCGGAAGCGACCCGGAAGTGCTGGTTTTAAACTCCAAGGATAAGTACAGGGGCTCTTTTGAGGTGCTGAGACAGCCCGGCAGCGACATGACCCTGGTCAATGTCCTGCCGCTGGAAGAGTACCTGTACGGGAACGTTCCGCCGGAAATCGGCGCCAATGCCCATGCCGAAGCCTTAAAAGCCCAGGCCATAGTGTCCCGCACCTACGCCATTAACAACATCGGGAAGCATTCCCATTACGGCTTTGACCTCTGTTCCACGGTGGACTGCCAGGTTTACAAGGGATACAACGCCGAATCGGCTAAAGCCAACAAGGCCGTTGACGATACCTGCGGCAAAGTGGTGGTCTACAACGGCGGTATTGCGCAGGTATACTATTTTGCCTCCAGCGGGGGCAGGACAGAAAACTCCGAAAACGTGTGGAGCGTCAGCCTTCCTTACTTAAGGAGCGTACCTGACCCTTATGAATCCGATTCCATACCCAACTACCTGTGGAATATAGCCCTCACGCCTTCCAAGATCAGGGAGACTTTAAAGAGCAGGGGCAGCGACATAGGCAGCATAGTTGACGTGGAAGTGACCAAAACAACCGAGTCCGGCCGGGTGCTTGAACTGGTGGTGATCGGCTCCAGGGGAAAGAGCGTCTACGAGAGGGAAAAAACCCGCACAGTCTTTGGGTTGAGGAGCCAGCTGTACAGCATAACCACCGACGCGGACGTCTGTGTGCTTGGAGCCTCCGGAGCCGCTGAAAAGACCCGGCTGGCCAACAAGTATGTGATGAGCGCCGACGGGGTTAAGAAAATTGAAAATAACGTAAAAACAGTCCAGCTGAAGGGCGAAAACGGCCAGATTAAACCGGTGCCGGTGGTGGCCTCGGAGTACAGGTTTATCGGGAAAGGCTGGGGACACGGCGTAGGAATGAGCCAGGAAGGGGCAAAGGGAATGGCCCAGGCCGGCTTCACCTATGAAGAGATCATAAAACACTACTTTACCGGTGTTGAAATCTACGGATAAAGTTCCTTAGTCATTCAGTCTGCTTCCGCAGCAGGGACAGTAGCTAAAGCCGGGTTCAAGCCTGGCTTTGCAGTTAGAGCAGATCTTAAGGCCGGGGCGTACATTTATCGGCTGTAAGTGTTCATCCCTTATTTCCGGATTCCGGCCCTTTTCATATTCCCGGCCGATGTCAGGGTCAAGCTCACAAAGGCTTTCGCAGCAAGCGGGCTTTACATAATACTTCACATCCCACCTGAAGACAGGTATGAAAAACACGTGAAAATAAGAGCAGGTCTTTAATATGTCAAAGCGGGTCATGGCACCACAGGTGGGACATATGGCGTTGTTATGGGTGCCTATCTGTTTCCGGGCCCGGTCAATTCCAAAAACACCGATAAAAAACACAGCGGCATACATCCTTTCCTGTCAATAGTAAAAGAAACTACTGAATATTCAGTAGTTTCTCTGCTGGTGCGGTCGATGGGACTTGAACCCATACGGAATAATCCATACGCCCCTCAAACGTACGTGTCTGCCAGTTCCACCACGACCGCCTGTTTTGTTTTTCATTGCATCTGGCTGGCTGAAACCTGTCAGTGGTGCGAGAGGCGGGACTTGAACCCGCACGGTATTGCTACCACTAGACCCTGAATCTAGCGCGTCTGCCAATTCCACCACTCTCGCATTAATCAAACGCATTAATTATTTTACTAAATGTCGTTATTGATTTCAAGTAGATTTTTTATCTTTTATTGAATAAAAGTTGCAAAAATCCGCTTTTTACATGTATAATAATGTTAAATGGACAGCCTGGGGGCTTAAGCTTACTGCTTTTAAATGGTTTGTGTTGTAATCCCGGTTATTTTAAAAGCCTATTCCGTACCGCTGCGGATAGTTTTTTATTTATGACTGCTTTACCGCAAACTATTGGAAAGAAGGTTTTAACAGTGGATGAAGGTCTCTACAATAAGAAGCTTGTATGTCCTGTGTGTTCAAAGGAATTCCTCACGACAAAAGTCAAAATCAGGGCTGCCAAAGTCTTATCCAGGGATACGGATTTCTGCCTGCACTACGAGGACTTAAACCCTCTCCTTTACGAAGTGGACGTGTGTGAAAACTGCGGTTATGCCGCCCTGTCGGAGAAGTTCAGCGACATCTATGACAAGGAACGGGAGACCCTGTTGAAGGAGATCGCTCCCAGGTGGCGCAGGAGGAGTTATGCCGGGGAAAGGAGCCTTGACACGGCCATAGAGGTGTTTAAACTGGCCCTGTACCAGCTGCAGCTCAGAAAGGCCAAAAGCAGCGAACTGGCAAAGCTTTGCTTAAGGCTGGCTTGGCTTTACAGGTTTAAAAACGACGAGAGGGAAAAGGAATTCCTGGAGCATGCCCTTAAGTTCTACAAGGACGCCTATGAGAAAGAAAGTTTCCCCGTAGAAAACCTGGACGAATACACATGCGCCTACATGATAGGGGAACTTAGCAGGCGGCTGGGAAAAAAGGACGAGGCCGTAAGATGGTTCAGCATTCTCATAAGCTCCAGGGAGGCCAGGCAGAAGCGGACTCTTATGACCCTTATCCAGGACCAGCTGCAGTTCCTGCGGGAAGACAGGAAAAAATAGACTGCTGTGACAGGAAGAGACGGGAGGAAAAATAATAATGGGAGAGCTTTTGGGCATAGGCAAGATCCCCGGTGACAAGCTCGAGAAGATGGTTTTCAGGAAGCTGTCATCCCGCAGAAGGGAAGTGCTGCTCAGGCCGAGAATAGGAGAGGACTGCGCTGCCGTCGACCTGGGGGGAGACATATGTGTACTGTCTTCCGACCCAATAACGGGAACTTCCAGCGAGGTAGGCCGCCTGGCAGTCCACGTGACCTGCAACGATATTGCGGCCAACGGCGCCGAACCCGTGGCCTTAATGCTCACCGTCCTGGTTCCCGTCAACACCGATGAATCCGACCTTGAGTCGTTAATGGAACAGGCCAACAGCGCCGCTTCCCAGCTGGGGGTGGAAATTGTGGGCGGCCACACGGAAGTGACATCGGCGGTAACGCGGATGACGGTGGTGAGCACCGGCCTGGGAAGAACCATAAGAAGCCGCCTGGTGACCTCTTCAGGGGCAAAGGCCGGCGATGACATTGTTCTCACCAAGTGGGCAGGGCTGGAGGGCACCGTCATAATGGCCCACGACAGGGGAGAGGAGTTAAAAAAAGAGTTTGGCGAAGAAGCGGTGGAAAGGGCCAAATCCCTCATGGACCACATAAGCGTGGTAAAGGAAGGCATAATCGCATGCCGCTTTGGCGCTTCCGCCATGCACGACGTAACCGAGGGAGGGGTGCTGGGGGCCCTCTGGGAAATGGCCGAAGCGTCGGGCAAGGGCTTTGAGGTGCAAAAGGAGCTCATACCCGTCCTTGAAGAGACTGAAAAGTTTGCCCGCTACTTTGGAATTGACCCTCTTAAACTTATTTCAAGCGGCTGCATGCTGATTGCCGGCAGTGAGGGCTCAAGGCTTGTCCGGCTTCTCAGTGAAAACGGGATTCAGTGCGCCCTGATAGGAAAGTTTACCGAAGACCAAAAGAGGTGGCTCCTGTCGGAAGGGGAGAGGATTGAAGTGGGGCAGCCCGGTGCCGATGAGCTTTATAAAATCCTGCCCCGGGCTTGATAAGCTCTAAAGCAGCAAATTGACTCAGGATACCATTAATATTATAATTTTTCTAATAAAGGCATGCCAAATGACTACGGGCTTATTGTGAGTTCCGCAGCCAAGCCCTTTTTTATTCGCAGTGCCTGTTTTCGGAACTAAATCACAGACGGGAGGATATACAAATGTGCGACACACGGAATGTCAGAAAGGTTGACCCGGAAATAGCCGATTTGATTCAAAAGGAAGCGGAGCGCCAGAGGTCCAAGATAGAGCTTATTGCCTCGGAAAACTTCGTGAGCAAAGCCGTTATGGAAGCCATGGGAACTCCCCTTACCAACAAGTATGCCGAAGGATACCCCGGTAAAAGGTACTACGGCGGCTGCGAGTTTGTGGACGAAGTGGAGAGCCTGGCAATAGAAAGGGCAAAGAGGCTTTTCGGAGCCGAACATGCCAACGTACAGCCCCATTCCGGGGCTCAGGCCAACATGGCGGTCTTTTTTGCCTTACTTGAACCGGGCGATACCGTACTGGGAATGGAGCTGTCCCACGGAGGGCACCTGACCCACGGCATGGCAAAAAACATTTCGGGAAAGTATTATAAGGTGGTGCCGTACGGGGTCAGGAAGGATGACGCCAGGATTGACTACGACCAGCTAAGGAAACTGGCAAAGGAAAACAGGCCTAAGCTCATTATAGCCGGCGCCAGCGCCTATCCCAGGATTATCGACTTCAAGGCCTTCCGTGAAATCGCCGACGAAGCTGGGGCTTACCTGATGGTGGACATGGCCCATATAGCGGGACTGGTAGCTGCCGGACTCCATCCAAGCCCGGTGCCCTACGCCCACGTGGTAACCACCACCACTCACAAGACCCTGAGGGGTCCCAGGGGCGGAATGATACTCTGCAAAACGGAACTGGCAAAGACCATAGACAGCGCCCTGTTCCCGGGAATCCAGGGAGGGCCTCTGATGCACGTAATCGCGGCAAAAGCCGTATGCTTAAAAGAGGCTCTCAGCGAATCCTTTAAGGCTTACCAGGAGCAGATTTTGAAAAACGCCAAAGCCCTGGCCCAGGGGCTTTTGAAGAGGGGTTTTGAACTGGTTTCGGGCGGAACCGACAACCACCTGATGCTGGTGGACTTAAAGAACATGAACATCACCGGAAAAGACGCCCAGAACATGCTGGACCAGGTGCATATTACCGTCAACAAGAACAGTATACCCTTTGACCCCTTAAGCCCCTTTGTCACCAGCGGCTTAAGGCTGGGAACTCCGGCGGTGACCACCAGGGGAATGAAGGAAGACTCCATGGAGGAGATTTCCCAGCTCATATACCTTACACTGAGCGACTTTGAGAAAAACAGGGACCAGGTGCTGGAAAGGGTAAAGGACCTCACCGCCAGGTTCCCGCTCTTTATGGAGCAGTAATGAAGAAAATTAAAAAACGGGCGGCGCTGTTCTGCCGTTTTTAAAGCCTTGTCCTGTGGAGGAGGTGACTGCATGGAAAGGAAAGAACCCTTAGCATACAGGATGTGCCCCAGGACCCTGGAAGAGTTTGTGGGGCAGGAGCATATTGTTGGCAAGGGAAAGCTCCTCTACAGGATGATAAAGGCTGACACCATAACCTCAATTATTCTCTACGGCCCGCCCGGGACGGGCAAGACTTCCCTGGCCAGGGTCATTGCCGCTTCCACAAAAGCCGGCTTTACAAGGTTAAACGCCGTTACGGCCGGGGTAAACGACATCAAAAAGGTGGTGGCCGACGCGAAGAACACCTTTCTCAATCCTTCGGGCAGGATGCTCCTCTTTATAGACGAGATACACCGCTTTAACAAGGCCCAGCAGGACGCATTGCTGCCCCATGTGGAAGACGGCACCGTAATTCTCGTGGGTTCGACGACGGAGAACCCATTTTTTGAAGTTAACAAGGCGCTTATATCCCGTTCGCTGGTGTTTATGCTGGAGCCCCTTTCCGAGGAGGACGTGCTGAAAATCTTAAGAAACGCCATCTCCGACAGGGAAAGAGGTTTGGGAAACTATAACCTGGAGGTGGAGGAGGAAGCTTTAAGGTATATCGCCGCTGCCTGCGGGGGAGACAGCCGCATAGCCTTAAACGCCCTGGAGTTGGCCGTTATTGCCTCGGATATGGACAAAGACGGCAAGATCCATGTTGACCTTTCCACTGTCAGGGAGTGCATAGGGAAAAACCCGATCGCTTTCGACAAGTCGGGCGAATCCCACTATGACAACATAAGCGCTTTTATAAAGTCCATGAGGGGAAGCGACCCGGACGCAGCGGTCTTTTACCTGGCCAGGGCCCTGTACGCCGGAGAAGATATAGAGTTCCTGGCCAGGAGAATCGTCATCTGCGCCGCCGAAGACGTGGGCATGGCCAACCCGGCGGCCCTTCAGACAGCCGTGGCGGCAGCCGAGGCGGTGCGCATGATCGGAATGCCGGAGGCGAGAATAATACTGTCCCAGGCGGCAATAATGGTCGCCACCAGCCCCAAGTCCAATTCCTGCTACATGGCTATTGAAAGCGCCCTTAACGACGTAAAGACCAAGCGCACGGGCCAAGTGCCCATGCACTTGAGAAACCCTGTCACCGACGGCATGAGGGACTTAGGCTACGGGGCAGGTTACAGGTACGCCCACGACTATCCGGGCAACATCGTGGACCAGGAATATCTCCCAAAGGAGATGAAGGGAACGGTGTATTACAGGCCGTCGTCCAACGGCTATGAGGCGAGAATAAAGGAATGGCTTGACAAGAGGCGCCCAGGGACAGGGCAAAGCAAATAAACAGGAGTTGGCCATGTTAAGAAGAGTGCTGGCCTGGATACTGCTTATAGGCTTTATAGCCTTGATTGTAAACATTGTGTTTATAGGTTACAGGAGGACCGAAAGCCTCACTGTCTACCTTTTTATTGCCGTGTTTTTCCTGTTTACCCTGAAAAACAAGAAGGATTGGCAGTAAGGCGTAGTTCTTTTTTGGAGGAAGGAGAATGAATTTCAGATACGGGTTTGGAAAAGGATACGTGGAGTTTAACATAGACGAGGGGAACATACTGGCGGAGCTTCACCAGAATGAAGTCAGTGTCCTGCTTACCGGGGAGGAAGAGGTTATAAGGGCCCTTAACAATCCCATAGGCAGCGGAAGGCTTTCGGAGATAGTAAAGCCCGGGGAAAAGGTGGTCATCGTAACCAGCGACATTACCAGGCCCATGCCTGCAAGGACAGTGCTTCCTCCCTTGCTGGATGAGCTCGGTAAGGCCGGGGTTAAGGATGACGATATTACGGTGGTCTTTGCCCTGGGGAGCCACAGGCCTCACACCGATGAGGAGAAGGCCTGCCTGGTAGGAGATGAGGTGTTCAGGAGGATAAGATGTATTGACAGTGACCCGGGACAGTGTGAAAGGCTTGGTTTTACAAGCCGCGGCACCCCGGTGGACATTTTCCGGGAGGTGGCAAGGGCTGACCGGCGCATTTGCCTGGGAAATATCGAGTACCACTATTTTGCCGGCTACAGCGGCGGCGCCAAGGCCATAATGCCGGGAGTCTCATCCAGGGACGCCATCCAGATGAACCACAGCGCCATGGTAAGGGATGAAGCCAGGGCCGGCGCCCTTGAAGGAAATCCCGTCCGGGAAGACATTGAGGAAGTCACCGGATTTGTCCCCATAGACTTTATATTAAACGTGGTCCTGGACGAAAAGAAGAGGATCATAAAGGCCGTGGCCGGGCATTACATTGAGGCCCACCGGGAAGGCTGCCGCTTTTTAGACAGCCTTTACAAGGTAAAAATACCGGGAAAGGCCGACATAGTGCTGACAACCCCCGGCGGCTTTCCCAAGGACATAAACCTCTACCAGACCCAGAAAGCCCTGGACAATGCCAAACACGCCGTCAGGGACGGCGGAATAGTGATCCTTCTCGCTTCCTGCCGCGAAGGCCTTGGGGAAAAAGTCTTTGAAAGGTGGATCAACGAAGCGGCTTCCCCCGACGCCCTTATAGAGAGGATACAGGAAAACTTTGAGCTGGGCGGCCACAAGGCGGCGGCAATAGCCATGGTGCTGAAAAGGGCCCGGGTGTTTTTGGTTTCCGAGCTGGATGAAAAGCTGGTGAGAAAGCTGTTCATGGAGCCCTTTAACTCGGCGGAAGAGGCCTTAAAGGAAGCCTTTAACCGGCTGGGGGCCGGCTCCAGTGTTATCCTGATGCCCCACGGGGGTTCCACCCTTCCGGTGGCTGAATAAGCAAAATTCTTTTGTTTGACAACGAAAACATGGGGAAAAATAAAGTGAAAAGATTTATTCGCTGATAACACTGATTCGGGGGAAAACCCTTTTGGTAAGGAGCAATGGATATGCGGGAAAGATTCGTCTATTTGGACCATGCTTCCACAACACCTGTAAGACCGGAAGTGCTGGAGGCCATGCTGCCGTACTTTACCCAAAAGTATGGGAACGCTTCCTCCCTTTACTCCATAGGCAGGGAAAGCAAAAAGGCTATGGAAGAGGCCAGGATTAAAGTGGCTGCAGCCCTTGGAGCCCAGCCGGGGGAGATATACTTTACCGGCTCAGGCACCGAGGCGGACAACTGGGCGATAAAAGGAGCGGCTTACGCCAACAGAAAAAAAGGAAAGCATATAATCACATCGGCCATTGAACACCACGCCGTTCTCCACACCTGCCAGTACCTTGAGCGGGAAGGTTTTGAGGTTACCTACCTCCCGGTGAACGAAAAAGGCCTGGTATCTCCCGATGACGTCAGGGCGGCCATCAGGGATGACACGGTGCTGATATCCATAATGTTCGCCAACAATGAAATCGGTACAATACAGCCCATAGCTGAGATTGGGAAGATAGCCGGGGAAAAGGGCGTTTACTTCCACACCGACGCGGTACAGGCCGTGGGTAATGTTGAAATAAACGTATCCGGGATGGGCATAGACCTTCTTTCCCTGTCGGGCCACAAGTTTTACGGCCCCAAGGGAGTGGGCGCCCTGTATGTGAGGAAGGGCGTGAAAATAACTTCCTTCATGCACGGAGGAGGCCAGGAAAGAGGGAGAAGGGCCAGCACCGAGAACATACCCGCCATTGTGGGCCTGGGGAAGGCCATCGAACTGGCCACGCTTGACATGGAGGAACGTAACCAGAAGCTGATAGCCTTAAGGGACAGGACCATTAATGAAGTCCTAAAGAGAATCCCCCATGTGCGCTTAAACGGCGACAGGCAGAGGAGGCTCCCGGGGAACGTCAACTTCTCCTTCGAGTATATAGAAGGGGAGTCGCTGCTCCTAATGCTTGACATGAAGGGAATAGCCGCATCCAGCGGTTCGGCCTGCACCTCCGGCTCCCTTGACCCGTCCCATGTCCTTCTGGCCATCGGCCTCCCCCACGAGGTAGCCCATGGGTCGCTCCGACTCACTTTCGGAGAGGAAAACACACAGGAGGACGTGGATTATTTGCTGGAAGTGCTCCCCGGCATAGTGGAGCGTTTAAGGGCCATGTCACCCCTGTATGAAGAAAAAGAGGGATCACAATGTACAGTGAAAAAGTAATGGACCACTTCATGAACCCGAGGAATGTGGGGGAAATACCTGACGCCCAGGGGGTTGGCCAGGTGGGAAACCCCAAGTGCGGGGATATCATGAAGATGTACCTGAAAATAGAAAACGGCGTAATCGTAGACGCCAAGTTCAAGACCTTTGGCTGCGGCGCCGCCGTCGCCACCAGCAGCATGGCTACCGAGATGATCAAGGGCAAAACCGTGGAAGAGGCCTTAAAAATAACCAACAAGGCCGTGGCCGAGGCCCTGGGCGGACTGCCTCCCATAAAGATGCACTGTTCCAACCTGGCGGAGGAGGCCATTAAAGCGGCAATAAGCGATTACTTCAGGAAACAGGGCATCCCCACGGACCACCTGGAAGACCTGGCCTGCGGGAGAAGGTGCGATGACATCCACAAGGCCCGGGAAGATGATTAAAAAAGGTGATATGCTCCATGTCAAAAGGTAAGGTGATGGTGGCCATGAGCGGCGGGGTAGACAGCTCAGTGGCCGCCGCCGTTTTAAAAGGGGAAGGTTACGAGGTAGTGGGGGTCACCCTCCAGATATGGCCCGAGTCGAAGAAAGAGGGCGGGGAAAACCTGTGCTGTTCCCTGTCCGCCGTGGAAGACGCCCGAAGGGTGGCGGACACCCTCGGGATACCGTACTACGTGCTCAACTTTAAAGACCTGTTTGAAAAAAAGGTGATTGACTACTTCACCCTGGAATACCTGGAAGGGAGAACCCCAAACCCCTGTATAGCCTGCAACAGGTACATCAAGTTTGAGGAGCTGTTGAGAAAAGCCCTTTCCATAGGCATGGACTACATTGCCACCGGCCACTACGCCCGGATTGAGTTTGACCAATCCGCCGGGAGGTACCTGCTGAAAAAGGCTTTGGATCCCCGCAAGGACCAGACCTATGTCCTTTACGGCCTCAGCCAGCTTCAGCTTTCCAAAACCCTTTTTCCCCTGGGCAGTTTCACTAAAACCCAGGCGAGGCAGCTGGCGGCCCAGCTGGGGCTTCCGGTGGCCTCCAAACCCGAAAGCCAGGAGATATGCTTCGTAGAGGACAATGACTACGGAAGCTTTATTACCGGCCGCGTCGGCCGGGAAGCAAAGCCGGGTAAATTCGTGGATACGAAAGGAAAGGTCCTGGGAACCCACAGGGGCATCATCCACTATACCGTAGGCCAGAGGAAGGGGCTGGGTCTGTCCCTGGGAAAGCCCATGTACGTCGTGAAGATTGACCCAAAGTCCAACAGGGTGGTTCTGGGCAGCCAGGATGAGGTGTTTTCAAAATCCCTTACGGCCTCAGACCTGAACTTCATCTCCATAGAGAGGCTGGAAGGCCCCATCAGGGTGAAGGCCAAGATCCGCTATTCAGCCCGGGAAGAGGACGCCACGGTAACGCCCCTGGATTCGGGGAAAGTCCAGGTGACCTTTGACCGGCCCGTAAGGGCCATAACCCCGGGCCAGTCTGTGGTTTTTTACAACGGGGACACCGTGGTGGGCGGCGGAATTATAGATATGTAAGCTATTAAAGCCTGTAAAAGACAGGCTTTCTATTTTTATAGCAAGCGGCATACTTTACCCCCATGGCCTTTAAGCCCTCCCTTACCGCTTCAAAGCCGTGGGCGATGTGTTCCACCCGGTGGGCGTCGGAGCCCAGGGTGATAATCTCGCCCCCCAGCTCAAGGAAGCGCCGGATTATGTCGCAGCCGGGTATAGGGCTCCCCAGGTCGCACCGGTAGCCGGAGGAGTTCACCTCAAGGCCTTTGCCCATGGACACAAGCTTTTTCAGTATCTCCTCCATGAGCTGGGGAAAGTCGCCGTACTTTAATACCCTGTCCTGGTAATCCGTATACCTGGCCAGGTAGCCTATATGGCCCATGACGTCAAAATCGCCGAACAAGTCCAGGGATTCCAGAACGGCTTTAAGATACAGGCCATACGCTTCATCCCGGGTCCTGCCCTGGAAGTAGAGCCTGAAATAGGGGTCCTGGCCCTCTATCACATGAACCGAATTTATCACCAAGTCGAAGTCGTATTTTTTGACCAAATCGGCCGATTTTTCCTCCGCACCGGGCTGAATGCCCACCTCAACCCCCTTTAGCACCTCCAGTTGACCTGAGTAACTTGATTTGACCTCATCCAGGCAGCGGAAGTACTCGTCAAAGTCTATTACCGAGTTCCAGGGGTCAACGGGGTAATCAATGTCAAGGTGGTCGGTGAAGGTCAAACCGCTGAGTCCCAGCTTTATCCCTCTGTCGCAGGCTTCCTTAAAGGCCATCTTCCCATCGAAGGAAAAGCTGCTGTGAAGGTGAGTATCGTGCATTTAATCATTCCTTTCCGTTTCCGTCGCAGTAATCCTATTATAACACGGGCCCAGGCCGGAGGGAACTTAAAGAAAAGCGGCAAAAAACGATACAAGGCGGCCCGGCAGTAACAAAAGCTCTTGGACGCATAAAAGAATAATGCGGATAACATGGACCCTTTTTTCAAATGAATCATTGCAACGCAAGTAACCCTTACCCCCTGGCCTGTTCCCATAAAAGAGACGCCGAAGGGTCAGCGCCACATGGAAGCTGCCCGTCGGGTTAACCCCATAAAACAGGCGCCTTCCAGTACAGACACGACCGGATGGCACTCTCCCGCTTTGTTAATTCCCCAAAACAAGCGCACCTTGGCGTAAAAAAGCCAAACTGCCTTAACCCTCCTGCTTTATCCCTCCAAATATGCGCTTTTCAATATGGACAAGGCCGGAAACAAAAGGTAGACTAATATAGGGAAATTCAAATCCATTTGCCAGGAGTAGATGCCAAATGAGCAGGTTCAGAATAGCCGTTGCAGGATGCGGGAGCATGGCCGACACATGGGTCAGGTATGCCCTGTCCCGGGATGACTGTGAAATAGCGGCGCTGGTAGACCTAAAAGAGGAAAACTCGGCAAGGATGGCGGAAAGACACGGGCTCAACTGCCGGCTCTTTACCGACATAGGCCGGGCTATTGAGGAGACCGGGGCAAACCTGGTGTTCGACATCACCATTCCGGAAAGCCACAAGCAGGTTGTGCTGTCCTCACTGGCATTGGGCTGCCACGTCTTCGGGGAAAAACCCATGTCCACATCCCTGGCGGAGTGCCGGGA
>JAKOSZ010000021.1 GCA_029776555.1 Bacillota bacterium
AGAAGCGGAGAGCTGCGGGCTTACCTGGACATGAGGGATGGCAATGACGGGCTTGATCCTAACCCTTCCTACAACGGGCCCCTGGACAAGACCCCTAATTTCCGCGGCATACCCTATTACCAGAGGAAGCTCAACGAGTTTGTGGTCACCTTTGCCCGCTGCTTCAATGAGGGGTATATTGACATCAACGGGCAGGACATACCCGGTCATGCGGACGGGTACGGGATAGACACGGGAAGCGGCTCCCCTACGGGGATAAGGTTCTTTACAATTTTAGACGCCAGCGGCAACCCGGTGGACAGCGCCGCTTTCGCAGGGGACTACTCCCAGCTTAAGGCAAAGAATATTACCGTGAGCAAGGATATCATGGAAAACATATACAACATAGCCGCTTCCGACACGGACGGGCAGGAAGGCAACATAGAAAACCTGCGGGCCCTTCTGGGCATGAGGCATGACCCGCACATGTTTGCCGAGGGAGCACCCGAAGACTTCATGAAGTCGCTTATAGCCACACTGGGAATTGACTCCCAGCAAGCTGCGCGGATTTCGGCTAACCAGGACAGCATCATAAAGCAGGTGGAAAACAGGCGCATGTCCGTCTCCGGGGTCTCCATCGACGAGGAGATGGCCAACCTGGTAAAATATCAGCACGCTTACAACGCTTCCGCCATGGTAATAACCGCCATTTCCCAGATATATGACACCTTAATAAACAGGCTGGGGATATAGGTCAACGGGCTCGCCGGCGTTTAGGATGCTCATGGCGATAAGGGGGATAGAGCTATGCGGATAACCAACAACATGCTCATAAGCAATATGGTCCGGTATATCGGCAACAACCTGTTCAGGATGGAAAAATACCAGAGGCAGCTGGCCACGGGGAAAAAGATTCAGTATCCCTCCGACGACCCCATAGTGGCTTCAAGGGCATTGAAGCTCAGGACGGATGTGTCGGAGATTGAGCAGTTTCAGAGAAACGTGGAAGATGCCATGTCCTGGATGGAATACACGGAAAAAGCCCTGGAAAGCATCGGCGATGTGCTCCAGCGCGCCAGGGAGCTGGCGGTCCAGGGGGCTAACGGGACTTACTCGGCGGAAGAAACGCAGAAAATCATGGACGAGATTGAGCAGCTTAAGAACCACATCATCCACACTGCCAACGCCGCTTATGCAGGCAGGTACATTTTTTCGGGTTTCCAGACCGATAAGCGTCTGATGAATGACGATGGGACCTTTGCCATAGAGGTAAGCAACAGTGAAGAAATAAAATTCGAAGTGGGCATAGGCGACTCAATAAATGTAAACGTGCTGGGAGGAGACCTGTTTAACTCCGGGGCGGACGTCGGCGCCGGGGAGGTAGGGACTGCTCCCCCGGGCAGCATGATTGATGTTTTTAACAGGCTGATAGCCGGCCTCCAGTCAGGGGACAACACTGCCGTAGGCGATCTTCTGAATGAAATCGACGAGCAGTTCAATAACGTAATGAGGGTGCGGGCCGATGTAGGCGCCAGGTTGAACAGGCTTGAGCTCACCAGCAACAGGCTGGAAAACGACTACCTGAACTTCAGCAAACTCATGAGCAAGAACGAGGATGCGGACCTGGCGGAGACAATAATCAACTTAAAGAATGAGGAAAACGTCTACAGGGCTTCCCTGGCGGGAGGAGCAAGGATTATACAGCCTACGCTGATAGATTTCCTGAGATAACCTTAATGCCGCCAACAGCGGCTTTTCGGGTGTGGAGACGTGGATATGAGAATAAGCCAGACATTCGGCAGGATAGGTATGTACAGGACGCCGGCCAGGCTTCAAATGGAATCGGGTAAAGCCCGGCTTGAACTGAAGCGGCACAACATAGAGATTGAAATACACAGGGAGCTTCCCAGGGTGGAGATAGACCAGCGCGAGGCTTTTGCCGGCATAGGGTTAAAGAGCATACTGGACCTTTCCAGGGAGGCCTGGGAAACAGCTTACCGCCGGGTAATGGAGTACATTGCCAAAGTCTCCCGGGAGGGAGACAGGCTTGCCGCTATTGAAGGGGCGGGCAACACCATTGCCGAAATAGCCGAAGAGAACGCATATCCGCAGGATGAAGGCGGTGAAAGCTTCACGCCTTATGTCCGGCCAAGGGTCAGCGTGAGCGGCGGAGTGACAATCAATGTGAAAAGGGGCCGGGGTGAGCTTAATAAGGGTGTTGAGACAGTGTATCACCCGGGTTACCTAAAGATAAGCTATACCCCTTCAAAACTCAGGGTATTCATGCTGAGCTACCCGGCCATAAAGATAAGCCATGAAAATCCCAGGATAGACGCGTACGTATAGCGGCAGACGCAAGGAGACTGCCGGGTTTTTTATCGCTTCGTTAAACTGCCCTTTTCCGGCAATATCAATAGATAATACTTGCGGTTGGGGCAAAAATTTTGCAAACCTTTGAATACAAGAAGTATTCAAAGAGTCTTACATGCATGATATAAACAGGGGGAAGTGACATGCGACTGGAAACCAGAAATTTTGGCTCTATTGAGGTTGATGAGAGAGAAGTGCTGGAATTTGAGGAAGGTGTACCAGGGTTTGAGGAAACGCGGAAGTATGTGCTTATAGGCACAGAGGATGAAAATTCACCGTTTAGATGGCTTCAGTGCCTCGACAACCCCGGGCTGGCTTTTGCGCTGATAGATCCCTTTTACGTCGTGAATGACTATGAAGTGGAAATAACCGATGAGGTTAAGGAGATGCTGCAGATAGAAGACGAAAAGGATGTCCTGGTGTACTCAATTGTCACGATACCGGAGGACATTTCGAAGATGAGCATGAACTTAAGGGCTCCTGTGGTCCTGAACATAAACAGGAAAAGAGGCGCCCAGGTTATCCTTGACACGGATAAATACGGTGTGAGACACTATATTCTAGAAGAATTGAAAAAGCAGAGGGTTTCGGAAAATGCTAGTTCTTACCAGGAAGAAGGACCAGTCCATTGTAATAAATGACAATATTGAGATCACGATCCTGGATATCCAGGGCGACCAGGTTCGTGTTGGCATCAGTGCGCCCAGGAGCATTTCAATCCACAGGAAAGAGGTATACCTGGAAATACAGGAAGAGAACAGGAAAGCGGCCGAAGCTAGAAAAATATCCCTGGAGGATATTTTAAAAAAAGTTGACTAAAAACCTGTAAAGTATTGTCCGAAACTGTCGATATTGATATTGACGGAGCAGTTATAAGTGTTTTCCACAGGCCGGCCTTGAAGGAAAAACCTTGTAATGCTTCGCTTAAGGGCAGGGAAGCCCAACACATAAACAAGGAGGTATGTTTAATGCGTATCAACAACAACCTGATGGCACTCAATGCTCACAGACAGCTGAAAGTCAACACCTTTGGCCAGGAGAAGTCCCTGGAGAAGCTTGCTTCGGGCTACAGGATCAACAGGGCGGGCGACGACGCGGCAGGGCTTGCTATCTCTGAAAAGATGAGGGCTCAGATAAGGGGCCTTAACATGGCTTCCAGGAACTCCCAGGACGGTATCTCCTTAATCCAGACTGCTGAAGGCGCCCTGAACGAAACCCATGCCATACTGCAGAGGATGAGGGAGCTTGTGGTCCAGGCTGCCAACGACACCAACACCCAGGAAGACAGGAGCCAGATCCAGAAAGAGATAAACGAACTCATTAAAGAAATCAACAGGATCGCCAGTACTACCGAGTTCAACACGAAAAAGCTGCTGGACGGCACTGCTTCTGGTCTGGTATTCCAGGTAGGAGCCAATCAAAATCAGACCATAACATTGGTAATTGCAGACATGACCGCATCGGCTCTTCTTTCGGGAGTCAATAGTATTAATGTCTCCGGAACAGGTTCAACTCCTGCTACTACTTCCTCCATATCAGCGTTTATAGGCACTATTACCAACGCAATTAACACGGTTTCAAGCGAAAGGGCCAAGCTGGGAGCTTATCAGAACAGGCTGGAGCACACAATAAAGAACCTGGATACGGCAGCGGAAAACCTGCAGGCCTCCGAGTCCAGAATAAGGGACGTAGACATGGCGAAGGAAATGATGGAATTCACAAAGCAGACCATACTGAACCAGGCAGCCACCGCCATGTTGGCCCAGGCGAACCAGGCTCCCCAGGGAGTACTGCAATTGTTAAGGTAACGGCTGGTTTATTAAACAAGGCTGACCGTCCTTCAGGCGGTCAGCCTTGTTTAAGTTACAGGCATTTTGGATGAAAATGGACTAATAAGTATGGAAAAGGTGTACTGATGAACTGCGAAATATTCACCAAAAACATTGAAATATTGAAAAAGAAGCCCGGATATTTCTTAAACAGCATGTTAAACTCCTGCGGTGAAAGCGGGAAAGTTCCGGAAATAGCCGCCGCCAGGGACGGGAATTTGACCATGAGCCTGCCGGGGGAAGGCGGCCGGGTCTATATACACAGCCGGTACAGACCCCTGGAGGACGCGGAAAAATGGGCCCAGGGCCTTGGTATTGGAGAAAAGTCGGTTATCCTGCTGTTCGGCTTCGGCTTAGGTTATCACATAAGGGCCCTTTTAAACCTGATGGCAGAAAATGACAAGCTTCTGGTGGTAGAGCCCGAAGCCTGTGTTTTCAAGAGGGTCCTGGAGTCGGCAGACTTAAGGGACATTATAGGCGACAGCCGGGTGTACATTCTCGTTAACCCTGATGAAGTAAAATTAAAGAATATGCTACTGTCACTAATGAACTGGAGGAGTCTCGGAAAAATTTTCGCAGAGGGTTACAGGCCGTATAAAAACATATATCCTAAAGAATATAAGCTGTTCCTTAAGACGGTCAGGGATACATCGGTTGAAATGGCAGTTGATAAAAACACGGTTGTCGCTTTTTCCGAAAGCTGGCAGACCAATCTACTTAAAAACATTCCCTACTTTTTTGAAAGCGCGCTGGCAAAGGATCTCTTCGGTATTTTTAAGGGCAGGCCTGCCATAGTTGTTTCCGCAGGCCCTTCCCTCAATAAAAATGTCCACCTGCTCAAAAAGGCTAAAAACAGGGCCGTCATAATTTCGGTGGACACGGCGCTGAAAGTGCTGCTAAGGGAAGGCATAAAGCCGGACCTGGTCATATCCATTGACGGAAGCGAACTCAACTACGAGAAATACAGGGGAGTAAGTTACGATGACATACCCCTCTTGTATACCCCAAAAGTCTACCATAAGATTTTATCCAACCATAAGGGGAAAAAAGTGCTTTTTTACTGCGGGGACTATTACGCGGCATACATTTTGAACAAGCTGGGCATTGACGCAGGGTGCCTTAACTCCGCAGGGTCGGTTGCCAACAACGCCTTTGACCTGGCGGTAAAAATGGGAGCCAATCCCGTGGTGTTCGTGGGGCAGGACCTGGCATACACGGGTAACAAAACCCATGCCGACGGCACCATGTATGACGGAAAGAACGAAGCGAAAAAAGAAGCCGATACCCTCCTGGTCGACGACATATACGGCAGCAAGGTGCCTACAAGCATTACCTTTAACAAGTTCAGAGGCTGGTTTGAAAGGCAGATTGGAGATGACCAGACGGGCAGGGTGTACATAAACGCCACCGAAGGGGGCGCCAATATAAAAGGCACGAAGGTCATGGCCCTTGCCCGGGTCATAGATAATTACTGTACGGAAAAGATAAATGTGGAGGAGAAAATAAGTTCCGTTATTGATAAAAAGGTGTTTAATGCAGGGCATGTCGGGGTTGTCTTAGATGAACTGAAAGAAGCGGAAAAGGAGCTGAACTATATTTTAAAGCTGTGCGGTGAAGGCTCTGAACTGAGCCGAAGACTGTCCGATGTGTTTAAGAGGGGGATAGGGAACAGGAGCGTAGTAAGGTCCTGCATAAAAAAACTGGAAGAAAAGGACGAGCTGATAAAGGAGCGGAGGGAAAAGATTGCCCTTGCCAACTACATGCTGACCCCGCTGGTTTACACTGTTGAGACCCTGGTGGATTCCGGCGGCGAAAATGAAACTGAAAACCAAAAGAGCCTGAGGATAGCCGAAACCAGCCGTCTTCTTTACGAAGGAATTACCAACGCCGTAGAAAAAGCCATGCCCCTTCTTTCGGAGTGCATAAAGAGGCTTGAAGATATATAACTTAAAAAGATCGAAATAAATCCTGGATGTTAACCGGCCTGGCCGGCGCTCCGATAAATAAATAAAGCAGCCTTTAAATTAGTACTGTCAGGAGAGATTCACATGTCCAAAGAGAAAATTGAGCTTTTAATGAGCGCGGATGAATACTGCGGCAGGCTTATTCCGGGAATATACAGGGCTGTTGAGCTGTTTAGGGGCGGCAGCGAGAAAGAGGCTTTCAAGTATATGACCAACATCGTCGACGGGCTTCAGTGGCTGATTGAAGCGCTGGCCGCTACGGCTGATATGCTTCCGGAGGATATAGATGTCAGCGGTATAAATGAACACTTAAATGAAATGACCGGGGCCTTTGAAAACCAGGATTATATCCTGCTGTCCGACCTGCTGGAATACGAGATAGCTCCGGCTGTGGAAGAATGGCACGACATTATCAGGGATGCCCTGAGGGAGTAAAAATAAGTTTCCCGGGTTTGGCAGTTACAGGGAACAACAGCCAGGAGCCCATCCGGGCAGGTTTTTTCTTCAACAGGGGTATTGAAAACAGGGGGCAACAGGGATGAGTATATTAGCGCTCATACCCGCCAGGGGAGGTTCAAAGGGAGTACCAAAGAAGAACATCCGAATGCTGAACGGCCTTCCTCTGATTGCTTACACGATTTTGGCGGCCAAAAAAGTTGAAAGGCTTTCATCGGTGGTGGTTTCCACCGACAGCCGGGAGATAGCCGGGATAGCGCTGAAATTTGGAGGGGAAGTGCCTTTTTTAAGGCCAGCCTGTCTGGCCAGCGATACCGCCAGCAGTATAGACGTGGTGCTCCATGCCATTGACTGGTTCGAAAACAGGGGAATACACTACAGCCATGTGGTCCTGCTGCAGCCCACGTCGCCTTTGAGGGACCATACCGATATCGAAAGAAGCCTTGATATTTACTTCAATAACCACTGTGACAGCCTTGTAAGCGTGTGCGAGGCTAAAGTCCATCCCTACCTCTGCCGGAGCTTTGATGAAAAAGGCCGCCTCTGTGACTTTATGCCCCAGGTTGACAGACATGTAAGAAGGCAGGACATGCCCAGGGCATACCAGCTCAACGGGGCCATCTACATAGCTCCGGTTGGGCTTTTAAAGGAGAAAAGGAGTTTTTACGGCGAAACCGTCTTGCCGTACATCATGGACACCTATAAGTCGCTGGATATTGATACCGAGCTTGACTTTAAAGTTGCCGAACTGATAATGAAGGAGCGGGAAAAGGGTGGACTTTTTTAGGGAAGGGCTTGGACGAAGGGTTTTCATCATTGCGGAGGCGGGTGTCAACCACAACGGCTGCATGGACACCGCCTTTAAGCTGGTGGATGCCGCCCGGGAAGCAGGCGCCGACGCGGTGAAGTTTCAGACCTTTAAAGCCGAAAACCTTGTCACCGTGGACGCGGCTAAGGCCGACTATCAGAAAGAGACCACGGATGCCAATGAGACACAGCTTGGGATGTTAAAAAAACTGGAGCTGCCCCTGGACGCTTTCAAGAAAATCTATCAGTACTGCCTGAAAAAGGGCATAATGTTCATGTCCACCCCTTTTGACCATGAGAGCGTTGAGCTTCTGGAAACGCTGGGCGCAGCCGTGTATAAGGTCGGCTCGGGAGACCTTACCAACATGCCGCTTTTAAAGCACATAGCCTCCAGGAACAAGCCTGTAATCCTGTCTACGGGGATGGCCACGCTGGAAGAGGTGGAAGAGGCCGTGGGCTGGGTTAAGGCCGAGGGAAACGATCAAATTGTCCTGATGCACTGCACCACCGCCTACCCGGCTCCCTATGAAGAAGCAAACTTAAAGGCCTTACTGACAATGAAGCAGGCTTTTGGGCTTCCCACAGGGTACTCCGACCACACCCGGGGAATAGAGGCGGCTGTTGCTGCGGCGGCCTTAGGAGCCTGCGTCATTGAAAAGCACATCACCCTGGATAAGGGTATGCCGGGACCGGACCACAGGGCCTCCCTTGACCCGGCTGAATTCAGGGAAATGGTAAGGTGCATAAGGAATGTTGAAAAGGCCATGGGCAGCGGCGCCAAACTGCCGGGTCCCGGGGAAGAAAAGATGAAGATTGCGGCCAGGAAGAGCATTGTTGCCAGGGAATACATTCGCAGGGGCGAAAGAATAGAAATGAACAAAATTGCCGTAAAAAGGCCCGGAAACGGTATTATGCCCAAATACTATTATCAAATGCCCCGGTACAGGGCCAGGGTGGATATAAAAGCGGATACGGTCATAACCTGGGGCATGTTGGAGAAAGAGGAAGGACAATGAAGAAAATTGCGGTGCTTACAGCCACCAGGGCTGAATACGGGCTTCTTTACTGGACCATAAAGGCTATAGAAGAAGATCCGGACCTTGAGCTCCGGCTGATAGTCACCGGGGCTCACCTGTCGCCGGAGTATGGCTACACGGTAAGGGAAATTGAGGCCCAGGGAATACCTGTGGCTGAAAGGATCCATATGCTCCTCTCCTCCGACAGCAGGCAGGGAGCGGCCAAGTCCATGGGATTGCTGGTGATAGGCCTGGCCCAGGCTTTTGAAAGGCTGAAGCCGGATATGCTGCTCCTTTTGGGGGACAGGTATGAAATACTGGCAGCGGCTTCCGTTGCCGTGGTGATGAACATCCCCATAGCCCACCTCTGCGGGGGGGAATCCACCGAAGGGGCCATCGACGAGCAGGTGAGGCATGCCGTGACAAAAATGGCCCACATCCACCTTGTACAGACGGAATACTACGGGCAGCAGGTTTTGAAAATGGGCGAAGAGGAATGGAGGGTGCACAACGTGGGTTTCCTGGGAGGCGAAAACGCCAGGCGCCTTAACCTGCTGACAAGAGATGAGCTGGAAAGGGAACTTAAACTTAAGGCCGGCAGGAAGAATTTTGTTGTGACCTATCACCCGGTTACCCTGGAGAAAATACCCCTGGAACTGCAGGTAGACAACCTGCTGGCAGCCTTAAGCCGTTTTGACGCCCAGATCATATTTACCTATCCCAATGCGGACAGCGGCGGCAGGTTTATCATTGAAAAGCTGAAAGAGTTCTCGGAGAAAAGACCGGACGTGCACATTTACTGCAGTTTGGGCCAGCTGAGGTACTTAAGCCTGCTTAAGCATGCTGACCTAATGGTGGGCAACTCCTCCAGCGGGCTCTTGGAATCCCAGTTCTTCAACCTGCCGACGGTGAACATAGGGACCCGGCAAAAGGGCAGACTCCGCGGTGAAAATGTCATTGACGTGTCCTATGATACCGAGGACATTGTAAGGGGCATAGAGAAAGCCATGGATGATAATTTCAGAAAAGCCCTCGGTGGCAGCGGACCGGCAGACTGGGACACACCACCAAGCGGGAAAATAGTGAAGGTTATAAAAGAAGCCTTGAAAAAAGACGGGCTTTTGAACAAAAGGCTGTCCTTCACTTAAAAAGGGGTAGTTACTATGGGAGAAAAGCTTGTGCTTGCAGGCGCGGGCGGCCACTGCAAAGCGGTCATAGATATTTTAAAAGGAAGCTATGACATCGTGGGTATAACCGACATAGACAGGGAGAAACACGGGAGGAAGTTCCACGGCGTCGAAGTGATAGGAAGCGATGAGGTCCTGCCGCAGATTTACGGCAAAATAGCCTCCTGTGCCCTGGTCACCCTGGGAAGCGTCAGGGACAACTCTCAAAGGAAGAGGCTTTACGAGTACATAAGAGGAATAGGTTTCTCTATGGTCAACGGGATCAGCCCCAATGCCGTGGTGGCGGACACGGTAACTTTCGGCTCGGGCAATGTTGTGATGGACCGAGCCGTCATTCATGCCGATACTGTATTAGGGGACAACATTATTATAAACACCGGCGCCATTGTGGAACACGACTGCGTTATTGAAAGCCACGTCCACGTGGCGGTGGGGGCAAAACTGGCGGGAGGAGTTAAAATCAAAGAGGGCTCCTTCATAGGTATGGGAGCCTGCGTCATCCAGGGGATTACCGTCGGGAAAGACTGCATTGTGGCAGCCGGGACGGTGGTGCTGGATGATGTGCCCGACCGCACCATGGTAGCCGGTGTGCCGGCGAGAGTTATCCGGCGTCTTTAGGGGGGATGGTTTTGACAGTAGCGGAAATTCGGAAGCTGTATATAAAACCAGATGCTACAATAAGAGAGGCAATGGAGACCATAGACAGGGGCGCCAGGGGGATAGCCCTGGTTATTGACGACGAGGGAAGGCTGAAAGGCACCGTTACCGACGGGGATATCAGGAGAGCCATTCTCAGGGGGCTAACCCTGGACAGCAGCTTAAAGTCCGTAATGAATGAGAACTTTACCTTTGTCCCGGTCAATTATACCCAGCTCCTGGTTGAAACCATATTCCGTCAAAAATCCATCATGCAGATACCCGTGCTTGACGACCACATGAGGGTTGTGGACGTAATCTTTTACAGTGAGTTTTTCAAAAGCCCCTCCAAGGAGAACTATGCGGTGATAATGGCGGGAGGGCTGGGGACCAGGCTTTCGCCCCTCACCCGGGACATTCCGAAGCCCATGCTGAAGGTGGGAGCAAAGCCCATACTTGAGACCATCATAGAGCAGCTTAAGTCCTACGGCTACAGGAACATTGTCCTCTGCCTCAACTACAAGGCGGAAGTAATTGAGAACTACTTCCGTGACGGCTCCGATTTCGGCGTCTACATCAAGTACATAAAAGAGGAAAAGCGCCTGGGGACAGGCGGCGCCATAAGACTGGCCAGGCAGTACCTGGACAGGGACTTTTTCGTAGTAAACGGCGATATACTGACCAAGCTCAATTTTGACCAGCTGATGCAGTACCACTTAAAGAACGAAAACGCCATAACCATCGGCACCAAGAAGTACGAGCTGCAGATCCCCTACGGCGTGGTGGACATAAGGGATGAGACGGTGAAAAGGCTCAATGAAAAGCCGCGGCTCAATTTCTTCATAAGCGGGGGCATCTACTGCCTGGCGCCGGAAACCGTGGACAGCATACCCGAGAACGAGTATTTTGACATAACCAGTCTCATTAACATGTACCTTGAAAAAAACCACAAGATAGGGAGTTTTCCCATAACCGAATACTGGATGGACATTGGGCAGATGGAGGACTATAACCAGGCCAATGTCGACTATGTCAGCCTTTTTGGGAGTGAGTCATGTGCAACTGAAGAATAGGAAGGTTTTAGTCACCGGCGGAGAGGGCTTTATCGGAAGCCACCTGGTAGAAGCCCTGGTGGAACTGGGAGCGGATGTTACGGCCATGGTCCAGTACAACTCCTTCAACAGCTGGGGCTGGATTGACAGCTTTGATGAAAGCGTTAAAAGGCAGATAAAAATATTCGCCGGAGACGTGAGGGAGTATGACAGCGTGTCAAAGGCGGTGGCGGGGAAAGAAGTGGTTTTCCACCTGGCCGCCCTTATATCGATACCTTATTCATACCAGACTCCCGCGGCCTACGTAAGGACCAACGTGGAGGGAACCCTTAACCTAATGGAAGCCTGCCGGGTTTACGGCGTGGAAAAGGTGGTCCACACCTCAACCAGCGAAGTATACGGTACGGCCAGGTATGTCCCCATGGACGAGAACCACCCCCTCCAGGGGCAGTCCCCCTATTCGGCCAGCAAGATAGGGGCCGACAAAATTGCCGAGAGCTATTACCGGTCCTACGGCCTTCCGGTGGCGACAATAAGGCCTTTTAACACCTATGGGCCCAGGCAGTCGGCCAGGGCGGTAATTCCTACTATTATCTCCCAGCTGCTGGCGGGACGGGACAGGATAAAACTGGGAAGCCTTTCGCCCAAGAGGGACCTGACCTTTGTAAAGGATACGGTAAGGGGATTCATAAAGATAGCCGAGGCGGACCAGGCCGCAGGCCAGGTGGTGAACATCGGCTCCGGCAGGGAGATCTCCATAGGAGACCTGGCCCGGAAGATCATGGAGATTGCCGGAAAGAGCCTTCCCATAGAGTGCGACGAAAGACGCTTAAGGCCTCAAAAGAGCGAAGTTGACAGGCTCTGGTGCGACAACTCCAAGGCCCTTTCACTCATCGGATGGAAGCCGGAATACAGCCTGGAGGAAGGCCTTAAGGAGACCCTGAAATGGTTTGAAAAGAACATGCACAGGTATAAGCCTGACATATACAACGTCTGACGGACAAGGGCGGTGTAAGCATGATACCTCTATGTGTCCCCCACATATGCGGAAATGAGTGGAGCTATATAAAGCAGTGCCTTGACAGCGGCTGGGTTTCCAGTGCCGGCAGTTTTGTTTCCCTCTTTGAGGAGAAGTTTAAGGAATTTGTCGGCGCGGAGGATGCCGTGGCCACCGTAAACGGCACTTCGGCGCTGCACCTTGCCCTGCGGGTTCTGGGGATAGGTGAAGGAGACGAGGTCATTGTGCCCTCCATGACTTTCATAGCCCCGGTAAACGCCGTAAAATACGTGGGCGCTGTCCCGGTATTTGCGGACGTATGCAGGGACACCTACGTGATGGACGCGTCCGGGCTGGAGGAGCTTATAAGCGAAAGGACAAAAGCCATACTGCCCGTCCATATATACGGGCACCCGGTGGATATGGACGAGGTCATGGCTGTTGCCCGGAAATTTAACCTTTACGTGGTGGAGGACGCCACCGAATCCCTGGGCTCAAAGTACAAGGGCAGTTACACCGGCACCATAGGCCACATAGGCGTTTTCAGTTTTAACGGCAACAAGCTGATCACTACCGGCGCAGGCGGCATGCTGGTGACCAGGCACAGGGAATACGGGGAATATGCCAGGTACCTGTCGGCCCAGACAAAGACAATAACTGAAAACGGCGGCTTTTATCACAAAGAGATCGGCTTTAACTACCGCATGCCCAACCTGCTGGCCGCAATGGGAGTGGCTCAGCTGGAAAAGATCGAAAAGTATATTGAGACAAAGATAAAAAACGCCCAGTACTACAGTGAAAAGCTTTCAACGCTGAAAGGGATCAGCCTCCCCACCCGGAAACCCTGGGCTCAAAATGTCCACTGGCTGTATTCCGTCCTGGTGGAGGACGGGTTCGGCATGACCAGGGATGAACTGATACTGAGGCTTAAAGAGGAAGGCATAGAGACGAGGCCCTTTTTTATGCCGGTACACCTGATGCCTCCCTATAGGATGTGCAGGCACGGGGGTTTGGAAGTTACCCTGGATATATCAAAAAGGGGCATAAATCTCCCCAGCTCTGTGGGTTTAATAGCGGAAGAAATAGATAAGGTCTGTCATGCGATAAGCTGTGCCCGGAGCGGATGAAAAAGTTAAAACTTCCGGTGAAAGCGGTCTGTGGCAGGCGGCGCAGGAACCGCGGCGGCGCCCGGGGGATATCTTTGCCCCGGGGCTGAAGGACTACTTAATTTTTGACAAAAAAAACCGATATTCATTATATAAAACCTATGGGAGTATCACGGAGGGATATGGATGAAAATCGAGAGCATGGATGCCATCAAGCTTAATTTTCAGGCGGGACAGCAAAACATTGCCGTAAAGTCGAGACCGGAAAATAAAGCCGTAAATCTGCCCTTTTCTTAAAGGGACCCAGGGGAAATGTCAATTTCCGAAAAAGCGGCAATGGACGCTATTGAGAAGGCCAACAAGGCCATATCCGGCGTTTACAGGAGATTTGAGTTCTCCATTCATGAAGTCACCAAACAGATCATGGTTAAAGTAATAGATGTGGAAACAAACGAGGTGGTAAGGGAGATACCGCCTGAAAAGATACTGGACCTTATTGCTAAAATATGGGAGATGGCTGGCCTAATAGTTGATGAAAGAAGGTGACGGTGTGCCATTAAGCAGCATATACGACATGGTAAACAGCAGGCTAAGGATTACCGGCTTCTCTACCGGACTGGATACCGATGCCATAGTTAAGCAGCTCCTAAGCGTGGAATACCTGAAGATAAACAGGGTCAAGCAGGAAAAGCAGCTGTTGGAGTGGAAGAGGGACGGTTACAGGGAGATAATAAACCTGATAAGGGGGTTTAAGGACACTTACTTTGATGTGCTTAAGCCCTCAACAAACCTTATGTCCCCTTCCGCCTTTACGGTTTTCGAGGCATCCTCCGCTGCCGAAAATGTGGTGAAAGTTACGGCCTCAGGCGGCGCGGCGCCGGGAACCTTTGACGTCACGGTTACGGCCCTGGCCAAAAAAGCCGTGAAAACGAGTTCAGGGCCCGTAAGCAGCGGCTATTCGGGCCTGACGGGGGCAAACCCTGTGGATATGAGCAGGATGAAACAGGGCAAAGAGTTTGTGGTAACCCTTGACGGCGTGTCAAAAACCATAGTGTTGGACAAGGATTACACGTCATACCCGGTTTCCGCTTTTGCCAGCAACAGCGCCGATCCGGCACTGGCCACGGACGGGCTGCAGAAGCTGTTGAATGACGCCTTTGGCGCCGGGAAAATAATAGTGACGGGAGACGACCTCACCGGCAAAATTACATTTACAGTCTCCACCCCCAGCAGCGTTTTAAGCATCAGTGACAGCAAGAACACCTATCTTGGTACACTGGGCCTTTCCGACGGGCAGTCCAACAGGATCAGCGGCGGGAGCATAAGCGATTTCAGCGGGGGAAAATTCTACCTGGCGGTGGATTCGGGGAGTCCTGTGGAAATCAATGTAGAGGCAGCGTCAGACAGGGATTCTCTTGTAGACAATATCAACGCGGCCCTTGACAGCGCGGGTCTTGGCGATACCCTTAAAGCCGTTGCAGATCCCGGGTCAGACGATAAAATCGTGTTCGTAACCCTGGACACTTCGCGGACAGTGACATTTACTTCCGGGGACAGCGATGACTTGCTGGGGAAAATCGGCCTGGCTTCCGGCAAAAAGATAAATGCCCTGCAGGGTACCATTAATTACGGCCAGAGCGACCTCAACAGGGATTTTTACATAACGGTCAACGGGGTGGATTACCATATTGAGCTGGCTTATGACTATACCAGCGACACAGGCACCGACCCCGGCGGCAGAACCCTTGCCCAGGCCATCCAGGAGCAGCTGTACAGCCAGGGGGTTACCGGTGTTGAGGTCAACATTGCCGGCGGGAAGATAAGTTTTTTAAACTCCGGGGGACACATAATAGCCATCCGGAGGGGCGACGACGGCCTTAAGGAGGAACTGGGCTTCAGCAATAGCCAGGGAGGGTCCAGGATTGACATCAACCGGAGCCTGGGAAGCATTTCCCTGGAGACAGGTTTCGTCTTTGATACTGAAGGGAATCTGTCCTTTACCATAAACGGGGTCGAGTTTACGGCTAACGAATCCGAATCCTTAAAGAGCCTTTTGGACAGGATAAATGCCAGCAGCGCCCAGGTCACTTTCAGGTATGATTCTTTAAACGACAGGTTTATCCTTGAGTCGAAAGACACAGGGGAATCGGCGGTGGTAAGCACCCGGGACCTTTCGGGGAATTTCTTCGCCGCCCTCAAAATCGACAGCTCCTCCGACGCAAGAGGGGAGAACGCAAGGCTTACTATAGGCGCGACCCCGGTTGAAAGACCCACAAACACCTTCACCATTGACGGGATCACTTACGATATAAAGGGCGTTGGCACCTCCACCGTTACCATAAGCCCCAATCCCGATGAGCTTGTGGAGAAGATTAAGGGCTTTGTGGCCAAATACAATGAAGTAATAGATTTTATAAACAAAAAGCTTTCGGAAGAGCGGTTCAGGAATTACCCTCCCTTAACCGATGAGCAGAAGAGGGAAATGAGTGAGAGAGACATAGAGCTCTGGGAGGAAAAGGCGAAAAGCGGCCTTTTGAGGAATGACTCCATACTGCAGAAGATGCTGATTTCCATGCGGAGGGCCCTCTATGACGATGTGAAGGACGTAGGTTTGAAACTTTACGACATCGGGATAACCACCTCAAGCCTCTACCAGGAAAAGGGGAAGCTGGTTGTGGATGAGGGCAAGCTCCGCCAGGCGATTATTGACAACCCTGACGAGGTGGCGATGCTTTTCACCAGGCAATCCCAGTACAGCTATGAGGACACCGGGAACAGGGCCCAGAGGTATTACGAGGGAGGCATAGCCCAGAGGCTCCATGACATAATCCAGGACCACATAAGGATCACCAGGGACCAGACGGGCACGAAGGGCCTCTTAATAGAGAAATCCGGCATAGAAGGGGATATAACCCAGTATAACAGCCTTATTTCAAGAGAGATTCTGGATAAGGAACGCCAGATAAATGAAATGCTGGTTGAGCTTTATGAGAAAGAAGAGATGTATTATGCCAGGTTTGCCGCCATGGAAAGGGTGATAAGCCAGATGAACAGCCAGGCGGCATGGCTGGCGCAGCAGTTTAACCAGGGAATGTACATGTGATTTTTTACTTTTAGTTGGAGGGATACTAATGTTGCTGAGTGACACGCAGGAACAGTACAAAAGCAAAGCCTATGAACAGTACAGGCAGAACTCGGTGTTTACGGCCACCCCCGAGGAATTAACCCTTATGCTGTACAACGGGGTGATCAGGTTCATACTTCGGGCCCAGGCGGCCATAAACGAGAAGAAGCTTGATGTGGCAAGCAACAGTATAATTAGGGCCCAGGATATAATCCTGGAGCTTGAGAACACCCTGGACATGAAATACAGTATTTCTCGGAATCTGTATCTCTTATACGATTACATAAACCGGAGACTGGTGGATGCCAACGTAAAGAAAGACAGCGCCATCCTGGATGAGGTTTTAGGGCTTGCCAGGGACTTAAGGGACACCTGGGCCCAGGCCATGAAGCTGGCCAAAAAACAGAGGATGGCTGTTAACGGCGCTGAATTAGGGGATGTGAGGTAAAGCTAAAGAAGGGTTTTCATTGATTCCGGAAGGGGTTTTATAAGCGTGACTTCTAATAGGCTGGTGGATGAGTTAATAGAGAATTCCCGGAAAAAGAGAGACTTCCTTGCCAGGATTTTTGAGCTTACCGAAAGCCAGGCGCTGAAGATAAAGGAAGGCGATGTGGAGGCCCTGGTTAAGGTCACGGCTGAAAAGCAAAAGCTGATAGACCAGGTGGACAGGCTGGATGAGGAGTTTCAAGGCTGTTACTCCAAGCTCAAAACCCTGATGGACGAAAATGGTCCAGACGGGTCAAAAAGGGCCTCTCTTAACGGGATAGGCGACCTTAAGCAGCTTGTTGACGAGATAATGAAGATAATAGGCAAAACCCTGGAGCTGGAAAAAGAGAACAGCCGGGAGGCCCAAAGGCTTTTGGCGACACTGGGCTCCCGTGTTAAGAATATAAACCAGGGGATAAGGGCGACCCAGGCCTATAACCCTTCCACTCCGGGCTCAATGCCCTCATACTATATAGATAAGAAAAAATAATCTCAATTCCCCAAAAAGAGGTCAGGGAAACGGTTAGACGCGAAAATATTAAACATATTGACATTTAGCTTTTTACCGCATAAGATGTATATGTAAAGGACCATATACCGGCAGTTGACAGAAAGGACCGGGCACCGGGAGGAAAGGCAGCTTCTGCCGGATAATTTTATAAATAGGGAAATAAAGCGGCTCTTGTTAGGTGAGGCTCCTATACAGAAATACGCTGCTGCCCCGAAACGTCGAGAGACGCCAACGGGTTAACAGGCTTTACCGGATTAAGGTTTAGCCTAATGTAGCTGGCAGGTTGTTCCCTACGCTGTATAGTGCCAAAACTCAACGAGGGGATTGCATAGAATTTGCTTCCACTCGTTGGAAGCTTTTTTGATGGTTTTTTTACTTTCGGCAGGACAACTGTTAAATCCTGAATGAAATTTTGTGAAGAACAAAAGTATATAAAAGAAGAATAGATCAGGGGGTGACAGCAATGATGGAAATATTCAAGACTGATGAGACTCAACACAAACTGGTAAAAACAGACCAAATTGAAAAAGGGTGTTGGATAAACCTATGCAACCCCTCAGAGGATGAAATCGCCTTTTTGGAAAAAACCCTCAACGTAAGCCCTGGTTTTCTCAGGGACCCCCTTGACGAAGAGGAAAAGCCCAGGATTGACGTGGACGACGGGCAGACCCTTATTATTGTGGACATGCCGTATGTTTACAAGGAGGAAGGAG
>JAKOSZ010000273.1 GCA_029776555.1 Bacillota bacterium
ATCTCCTGCCCAGTTACGCTTCCCGTTACATCTCCGATTTCAGCCAGGATGAGTTGGAAAGCGCCATGTACTACGACCGGCTTTACTATATACCGAAAAATGAGGGCAATTGCAATCCGCTTGTTGCTTCAACAAGCAAGAAACTCACGAAGAAGTACGGCATTGAAAAAATCGAGACCCTTGAGGATCTGTCAAGGTACATTAGAATGGTTGAGAAGGAAAATGCAAAGCTTTATCCTGTGGAATGTTACCCTTCACCCGGGTTCTGGGAGTTCCTTGCCACCCGTGACGGGTATGTCCTTTGCGACGGATACATGGTATACCGGAGGGACGACCCGGAAATGAAACTCATGCCTTTTGAAGAGACGGAAGCTTTCAGAAATGGAGCCTTGTTTCTTAATAGTTATCCCGTGAACATTCTAAATCCAACGGGAGAACTAAAAGCAGCTTCATATGTCAGGAGTTATGTATGGGATGCTCCACCCCTTTCCGAGGGTGACAGCTGGTTACACTGGCCTTTATATCTGGGCATTCACCTTAATAATGTTCCTTTAGGCACGTGGTGCTTTATAAGCTCGAAAAGCCAGCACGCGAAAGAGATATTGCAACTGATAGACTGGCTGAATACAAGCCCTGACAGTTACCTCCTGCTGAATTACGGCTTTGAAGGCACCGATTACACAATAGAGAAAGGGGAAATAGTGCCGAAAACCGACTGGCTCACCAGTTGGTATTTAAAAAAGCTCAGTTTACCGTTCAAGTCTGAATTCCGGCAAATGTTCCCTGAGAAAGGCAGCTCAACAACATCTTACAATTTCAATTCATACTACGGATCCTCGTTTCCGCCCCATAATGGGTTCAGCCCCAGTCTTGACCTCAGGGCGGAGCTGATTAAAAGGAACAAGGCTTTCCTTGAAATGGGAAATGGGAGACTCAGTTACGGCAGTTTTGACATCAATGAGTTTAAAGACGAGATGAAAAGACTTGACACCCAGTACATACTTAAAAAGTTCCAGGATGAGCTTGACCAGTGGAGGAGGAACCGGTGACAAGGGCCTGTTATCGGGGCAGCACGGGCAGTATTGGAGAAGTGCTGCTTTTTTATTTTAAAAGGCACCTCCCCCTGGTTACTTTATGTTCTGTTTTTCATAAATATATGCTATAATTAAGAGTATTTAAAAGGTTGCCAAGGTTAAATAAGGACATGGGAATAAAAGAAAAGGGTTGAACCCGGTATTTATCGGAAGCTGTTTTTTAAATCGGCGAGGGGGTCTTATGGACAGCATCATAATTGATAAGCATGAATCGGAACTTTTGTATGTCATACCTGTCGAAATGAACACAAGGGATAAGCTGCAAACCCTTTTATGCGAGCACCCGGAAGTGAAGTTTGCATCCCTAGTCGGGATTGATTTGAGGGGCAACGATACTGATGAAAAAATACCGATACGTGTCCTTTTTGACAGCTTTGATGAGTTCATTGAAGCGGGTGTGCAGACCGACGGTTCCAGCGTTGTGCTTCCCGGGATAGCGTCCCTGAACGACGGGAAGGTGGACCTGATAGCGGACACTTCGGTCAGATGGCATGTGGACCACAACTATGAACACATAGACAGCGCTACGGGCCGCCCGGTGGGGACTCTCAGGATACCGTCCTTCCTTTTGCACGGAGGCAGGATGGTAGATTCCAGGTCCGTACTGAAAAAGGCTGTTGACCACTTCTCGGAAAAAATCAAAGAGCTCTTTGAAAGATATCCGGAAGCGGCGAAACAGTTTGGAATAAAGGCAGAAGATATAAAGGATGTCCGGCTCATGGCAGCCACCGAGCTTGAATTCTGGGTAAAGACGCCCAACGATAAGGCGGTGGTGGAGGAGCTGGTAGCTTCCCAGGTGCTCCAGGAGCAGTACTGGAAAAGGACAAAGGGAGTGGTGAGGACAGCACTGGAGAAATCCCTGCTCCTCCTTGAGAGGTATGGGCTCAGCCCCGAGATGGGACACAAAGAGGTCGGAGGGGTTAAGGCCAGGCTTAACGGGGAAGGGCAGCTGGACCACATCATGGAGCAGCTGGAAGTGGACTGGAAGTATGACACTGCCCTGCAGGCGGCGGATAACGAGCTCCTGGCCCGCATCCTGATAAAGGAGACCTTCAGGAGGCACGGCCTGGAAGTGACTTTCATGGCCAAGCCTATAGAAGGTGTGAACGGAAGCGGCGAACACACCCATGTAAGCGTGGTTGTGGAGTTGAAAAACGGGAAAAAGGTCAACCTTTTTACTCCCCGGGACATGAAGAAG
>JAKOSZ010000274.1 GCA_029776555.1 Bacillota bacterium
GCAAAAGCTTTTCATTTTCTTGCGGCATTGATATAGGGCCATCGTCCTGTGCCAAATAGGCCCTTTTAACATAGGTACATTATGAGTACCTACTGCTGGTCCTTTTATATTATAATATATATAAAGGTTTTTGTTACTCTTAACCAGGGATAGTTTTAAGGGAAGTGTTATCTCATGGCCGAGATAAAAACCTGCAAACTCTGCGGCAAGCTGTTTGAGGGAAATCAGCTGCTGGAAACCTGTCCCCCATGCCATGAAAAGGATGAAAAGGACTTTGACAGGATCCGCCAGTACCTGGACATTCACCCGGCGGCAAAGGTATTCGAAGTCTCTACCTCCTTAAATATCCCTGTTTTCCAAATCAAGCGCTACCTCCGGGAGGGGAGGCTCGAAATCCTGGAGAAAAACCAGCGCTTCCTGCTCTGCGAAAGGTGCGGCAAGCCTATAAGTTCCGGTTACTACTGTGACGAATGTCCCAAAGAACTGCCTCACAACTACAAGTCTTACTATGCGGGCGCCGGCCTTAAAGGAAAAAGCAGGGCAAAAGATTTGGAAGAAGCCGCAAAAAAGCCAAGAATACGATATCTCAGCAAAGACAGGTAGCCGTAAGGAAGCAAGGACGGCTTTTATTTATTTTTGTCCCAGATCATCCTGTAAATGTCCCGGTATTTTTTAACCCTCTTTACGAACTGCTCTGTCTCCTTAAAGGGGATCCTGTCCAGTGTATAGCCTGAACTGCTCAAAGATTTATCCTTAAGCCACTCCCTGACCTTGCCGTTCCCGCTGTTGTAAGCAGCAATCACCAGGTCCGGGTCTCCAAACTCATCGGTAAGCCAGCGCACGTACCAGCAGCCCAGCATAATGTTAACCTCGGGCTCATAAAGCCTGTCGGCATCAAAATCCTTAATACCCAACTGCTGGGCAGCCCAGCTGCCCGTCTTTTCGGTGACCTGCATAAGCCCCCTTGCGCCTTTGCTGGATTTGGCACCGGGGTCAAAACCGCTTTCGGCCTTTATTATGGCAAATATTAAAAATGGGTCCAGGCCATACTCATTGGCGTATTTATATACAAGCTCCCTGTAGCCTAAAGGAAAGAAAAGCCTTCGGGCTGCGTTATAACCCCAGGTTAGAAGCAGTGCCGTTAAAATTAAGGCTGCCAGGAAATAGAGCTTTCTGTTTACCTTTATTACTCCGCGCCTTTTCAAAAAACATCACCCTGCGCCATATAGTAAAGAGACTTCCCTTTCCAGCTGTTCCAAGCTTCCGTTGTTATGTATCACCCTGTCCGCAAGCTTTAAATATTCTTCCTGGGCAGGCTGGGATTGAATCCTCTTTAACACCTCTTCTTTTGAGAATCCGCTCCTTTTCATAACCCTTTTAAGCCTTTCCTCCATGTCGGCGGTAACAACCCACACCTCGTCGGCGGTGTCAAGAAAACCTTGTTCCACGGGAATGGGAACATCCAGTACCAGTGTCCCGTCAAAGCCCTCTCTTCTCGCCTTTTCCACTTCGGCCATCATTTGCTCAATAATGTGCCTATGAGTTATCCGGTTTAGAAGTTTAAGCTTATCGCTGTCGCTGAAAACCAGTTGCGCCAGCAGTTTTCTGTCTATCTGGCCCTTTGGGTCA
>JAKOSZ010000275.1 GCA_029776555.1 Bacillota bacterium
CGTTTAGGGCCACTTGCGTAAAACTGCCGGTGGTGTAGCTTTTCTTGATGTTTTTCAGCGTCAGCATCTGCGATTCTCCCTTGATATTCGTTTAACCCGTCTTTTATTATTCCATAAAACTTAAGCCTTTTCCTCACAGCGCTGGCAAAATTCCTGCGGCCGCCTTCTGGTAACGCCTTTTAATATACCCCCAACCTGTTCCAATGTCAAGCTTTCTAGTAATTATTGCCAAAAAAGCAACAATCGGGTGAATGCCTTTCGGCTTTAATATCCATTGACATGAGCCCATAAGTGTTATATAATAAATTTCGCATTCATAGGGGAGTAGCTCAAGTGGTAGAGTAGCGGTCTCCAAAACCGTGGGCTGCGGGTTCGAGTCCTGTCTCCCCTGCCATTAAAGAAGAAGCCTTATTTCAGGTTCACACCAGAAATAAGGCTTTTTTATGGTCATTTCTCTCCGGCGGTTCCTCTTTTGCCATTATTCTTTTTCCTCGTTTCCCCAGAGGGTCTTGCCGAAGCCCATGTTCTTCCTCCACTCATGCCTCCACCTGTGGATTTCCCTTACGCCGATTTCAGGCATGTTCCGTCTCTCTTCCCTGCTCCTCATGGGCGGATAGGGCTTGTGGGGCTCTGTCTGGTACCAGTAGGCCACGGAGCACAGGTCCAGGGTCAGTGCGTTGTCATGCCCGTGCTCAATGCTGGAATGCAGGGACTTCTCAAAACAGATGGGGTCTTCCAGGAAGAAGCGGTAGCAGTGGGTCCTGCCCATCCAGCCCAGCTTGTTGGGAATGCGGGCATAGCCGAAATAGGGGTGCTGGTATATCTCATTGGGGCACCAGGAACTGTTGAAGAAGTCTTCTGTGCCCGTGCCGTGCAGGGACCCGGGCCAGGGCTCCCCGTCCACCAGCCACATGTCGTCGCCCTCGCCGTACCACATGGGCCCGGGGTTGTCCACGAAATAGTTGACGCCTACAAAATGGCCCTTGCCTTCAATGTCCGCAAAGAGGTAGTTGTGGGCAACGGATGGGTTCTTCCCCTGGGGGGCTATTACCGACCATTCGGTCTCGCCTTCCTCAGGGTGCACTCCCGTGATTTCCCTGTTCCACCAGGCGTGGAACCTGCCCATGTCTTCCGGCAGTTTTTCGTGTATTTCGTAGTCCACGTAATAGTAGAAGCTGCCGATGTCTTCATCCGACTGGTTCTCAATGGATATCCTGGCGCCGTTGGCAAAGGGCATGGGGAAATAGCAGTTAATGGCCCTTCCTCCTGAGGGAGCGGCAGCCAGCGGCAGTGAAATGAAGTTGTAGCATTCGCCCCAGCCCTGGCCGAAGAAATCGCCTATGGGAGACTCTACGCTGGGGTTCTCCTCGCCGTCCCAGTACATCCTGATAATGGCGTTCCGGCGGATAAACCTGTCCCTTGTGCCTATGGTAATCCAGATATGCTTGATTATCCCGGCTCCGGGTATAACTGCTATGTCGCAGGTTGCACCTGCCTTGATGGTTATGCAGTCCCGGTTGCCTCCTGTCCTGTCAAAGCTGGAAATTCTCTTGGTCTTGACACCTTTCCTGAGTATAGGAATTCCACCTAGCGGACTAAACATCGCCCTTCACTCCTTTATATGTAATATAATTTAAGTTATATCATCCACCACTTACCAGGGATGATCTGGTCTTTGCCAAAGTGCCGGTGTTCGGGGGGCAAAGAGTTCAGCAATTCTTTAGCCTTTTCCCCTATTGCTTTAGCGGCCAATTCACAGTTTCGCTCTCCCACTTCAGGGCTTGCGTGCGCCCTTGGATCCAGGCCGCCTATCCCATGGGGCGGGCTCATATCGAACTTGATGGGTTCATCCCCCAGTTCGGACATGTCCACCAGGTCGGGATAGAAAAACATCATGTTTGAGGTCTCCCACTTGGCTGCGTGGTCCGTATTGGACTCTTCACATCTGCTTAAGCTTATCTCCCACAGGGCAGCCCCTCTGACTGTGCCGTCGGCGGTTACGGGCTCCAGTGCCTTTTCAATCATGCCAATCTGCTCTTTCACGTTATGGCCCGACACGCCGATGATGACCCTGAAGCCTGTCCACTTTAGTTTTTCAAAGAGCTCGCGCAGTACAGGGACAAGGTGCTCCTGGTTAAAGCCCGAGTGGAACCAGATGGGCGGATAAACCACACCGCCATACATTTCAGCGCACTTTACCAGGATGGCGTGGGCTTTCAGGGCGTCATTGCCCAAAGGCAAATGCTTTCCGTGCCATTCAATCAAGCCGAAGGGCACATAGACTACCGGAAACGCCTTTCCTCTTGCCTCCAGCTGGCCCGGACGCAAAAACTGCATCTGAACCTCTGCCGGCAGCCTGTTGTCCATAAATAGCACCCCCGTTTTTAAAAAATGGTTTAGAAAGGAACCAGTTCAAACTTTACAAATGACGGCCTGA
>JAKOSZ010000276.1 GCA_029776555.1 Bacillota bacterium
GGTAGCCGGTGGTGGTGACCATGTGGAGGGTACAGGCGTCCAGAGTTCCTATGCCTGTGAGCACTACCGCATCGGTTATACCCCGGCTGTCCACAAACTCAATTATGCTCTCTAAGACAAGCTCCCCCTGATCCAGGCTTAACACATGCACAGGCCCGAAGCCTTCGGCTGTAAAACTGCGCATGGACTTCTCCCCCTTTAAACTAATATTAATGCCATGCGGCAAACTATTTCACCGAATCGTCCAATTCCATCCCTAAGTCCAGGTAAAGCCTCTTTCTGGCCTTCTTGTCGTTGTCCAGCTCCCTGCGGGCGTACCTGGCCACATCGAAAGCCAGCTTCCTGGGGACAACAATGACGCCGTCCCCGTCGGCCACAACAATGTCCCCTGGATATACCACCACACCGCCTACGCTGACCGGGATGTTTTTGGAGTCAAAGCGAAGCCTCCCCTGGACCATTTTCTGCGATATAAACTTAGACCAGAAAGGAATTCCCTGAAGGATAACCTCGTCCGTATCCCGGACCCCGCCGTTGGTGACATAGCCCACAGCGCCCTTCTTGATCCCTTCCAGGGTGTTGCAGGAACCCATAAGGCCGGCGTCCACGCCGCTTTGGTCTATTATGATAAAGTCTCCCTCCCGGATCTCGTCCATCCAGGGGTATGTACAGACATTGGCGTAGTACCATCCGGTCCACTTGGTATACTCTTCAGGGGTCATGCGGGGTATGGTGCCCTCATAGGGGACGTACCTCACCGTCCTGGCAATGCCCACCGCCCTGGTCCTGAAGAGGGGACGTATATCGTAAGACATGGAGCCATAGTGGTGCATCATGTTCCAGTCCATTCCGTCCCTGACATCGGCAACCCTGAGTCCGCTATAGAGTTCCAGGAGCTCCTTTCTCTCCTGAGCGCTCATTTCCATAGAAACACCCCCATCTTGAATTGAGTGCTGTTAAAAAGCTCCGACAAGTCTAGTTTACTACTGCCAGGCCTTTTTATCAACGTGTCCGGGGGATTTCAATTCCGCTTCCTTCCTAAATCAGCCGTTATGTATTAAAATAAATAGGACAATAATTTTTTTAAAAGAGGGCCTGTATAATTTCCCGTCAAAACGGAGGCTGATTTCCGGCTATGGGAAGCTTGGAAGAGTTAAGAAAACCTGTGAGGTATTTAAAAGGGATTGGAGAGGTAAGAGCCGCTCTTTTCAACAGGCTTGGCATATTCACCGTCGAGGATGCCATCAGCTATTTCCCCCGGGAGTACGAGGACAGAAGCCGCTTAAAGAAGATTTTTGAGCTAAGGGACGGAGAATCCTGCTCCTTTATGGGCACGGTGGCTTCGGAGGTTTCGGAAACCACCCCCAGGAAAGGGTTAAAACTCTACAAGGCATTTGTCATGGACCAGACGGGTGTTATTACGGCCACCTGGTTTAACCAGCGCTATATAAAAAGCGTCTTAAGAAGAGGGGTAAGCTATGTATTTTACGGCCGCATAAACAGGAAGTACAGGATTTTCGAAGTGCTGAACCCCGTCTTTGAAAAACTGGACGGAAGCGAGTTAAAAAACACCTGCCGGATAGTGCCGGTATACCCCTCAACCTCAAACCTCACCCAGAACATGATAAGGAACGCCATCAGCAACGCCCTTAAACTGGTGGAGGGGAAGCTGGAAGACGCCCTTCCCCAGTGGGTCAGAAACCGCTACAACTTAAGCGAGATAAACTACTCCATACGCAATATCCATTTCCCCTTAAGCGAGGAGGACTTTAAAAACGCCAGGTACAGGCTGGCCTTTGAAGAGCTGCTTCTCTTGCAGCTTGGCCTTTTGAGGATTAAGTCCGCCCTGGAGGAGAGCAAGGAAGGAATCGTCTTCGGCAAGGTGCCGGAGATGGAAGAGTTCATAAAGTCCCTGCCCTTCAACCTCACCGACGCCCAGAAGAAGGTTTTTAAAGAGATTGAACAGGACATGGAGAGCCCCAGGGTTATGAACCGGCTGGTGCAGGGAGACGTGGGCTCGGGCAAGACAGTGGTGGCTGTGCTGGCCATGTTCAAGGCGGTAAAGTGCGGCTACCAGGCCGCCATAATGGCGCCCACGGAAATCCTGGCAAGGCAGCACTACAAAACCGTGAGCCAGCTTTTGTCAAACTACGGCGTAAACTGCCGGCTGCTGGTGGGGGGAATGACCCCGAAGGCGAAGAAAGAGGCCCTGGAGGACATTGAAAAGGGAAAGGTTGACGTGGTGGTGGGCACCCATGCCCTCATTGAGGAAAACGTCAGGTTTGAAAACCTGGGGCTTGTGGTCACCGACGAACAGCACCGGTTCGGGGTGAGACAGAGGGCCGTCCTCTCCCAGAAGGGGGAGAACGTGGACATGCTGGTTATGACGGCTACGCCCATCCCCAGGACCCTGGCCCTGATCCTCTACGGGGACCTGGATATTTCGATCATAGACCAGCTGCCCCCGGGAAGAAAGCCGGTTAAGACCTACGCGGTGGATGAGTCCATGAGGGAAAGGATAAACGCCTTTATAAGGAAAAAGGTCAGGGAGGGCAGGCAGGTATACATAGTTTGCCCCCTGGTGGAGGAGTCGGAGTCCATTGAGGCGGTATCAGTCCAGGAGCTGGCGGAAAGGGTGGCCAGGAGGGACTTCAGGGATTTAAAGGTCGGACTGGTCCACGGGAAGCTTAAGCCTAAGGAAAAGGACAAAATCATGACCGAATTTGCCGGAGGGAAAATTGACATACTGGTATCAACCACGGTCATTGAGGTTGGGGTAGACGTCCCCAATGCCACGGTAATGGTGGTGGAAAACGCCGAAAGGTTCGGCCTTGCCCAGCTTCACCAGTTAAGGGGCAGGGTAGGAAGGGGGAAGGAGCAGTCCTACTGCATACTCTATAGCAGCAGCGACAGGCAGGAAGTGTCCGAAAGGTTAAAGGTGATGGAGAAGACCAACGACGGCTTTGAAATATCGGAAAAGGACCTGGAATTAAGGGGTCCCGGCGAGTTTTTCGGCACAAGGCAGCACGGGATTCCTGACCTTAAAATCGCCAATCTGTACAGGGACATTGAAATACTAAAGAAAGCCCAGGAAGCTGCCATGGAGATACTGGAAAGGGACGCCTTGCTGGCGGCGGAAGAAAACCTGCTTCTTAAAAAACAGCTTCTCAAGAGGTTTGAAAGCAGGCTTAAGGAATTGAGTTTCAACTGATTGGAACCTTTTAACAAAAGGCATGACAGTTGACATTCGGTTCCTTTAATATAAAATATCAATATAAGAAGAATTTTGCGATATTTGGAGGAGTGAACATTCCAAGGGTAATATCCGGGACAGCGAAGGGGCATAATCTGAAATCCGTAAAGGGGATGGGCACAAGGCCAACCTCGGACCGGGTTAAGGAGTCGATGTTCAATATTCTGGCCGGAACTGTGGCGGGCAAAAGGGTGTTGGACCTTTTCGCCGGTACCGGGGGCCTTGGGATTGAAGCCTTAAGCCGCGGGGCCAAAACGGCGGTTTTTGTTGACAAATGTCACAGCTGCTGTGAGACAATCAGGGAGAACCTGGTTCACACCAAGCTGGCCCGGCTGGCTGAGGTTATGGCCGAGGACGTGCAAGCAGCCCTGGAAAAACTCTCAAGGCGGGGACATCAGTTCGACCTGGTTTTTTTGGATCCGCCCTATGGCAAAGGACTGGTTTTAAAAACCCTTGCAAGCCTTGAGAAGAACGGATTGTTGTCGGAAAGCTCCCTGCTTGTGGCCGAACACGGCAGGAATGAAGATATTTCGGAAGCAGGCAGTTTTCAGCTTATAAGGAGAGAAACTTACGGCAATACCGCCCTGTCCTTCTACAGGTGCAGCGGCAAAAAGAGCGGCGGTGTCAGCCGGGAATAAGCGGAAGTGAAGGTAAGCATCCATGAAGATAATCATATACCCCGGAAGCTTTGACCCTGTCACCAATGGCCATATTGACATAATAATAAGGGCTGCCAGGCTTTGCGACAAGTTGATTGTGGCGGTTGCCAACAATGAAAGCAAGAAAGCCGTCTTCTCGCTGGAAGAGAGGGTAGAGCTTTTAAAGAGAAGCCTGGCCGGCATGGAAAATGTTGAAGTAACAAGTTTTACAGGCCTTTTGAGCGAATTTGTCAAGAAGAATAAAGCCTCTGCCATAATAAAGGGCTTAAGGACCGTCTCGGACTACGAGTACGAGCTGCAGATGGCACTGATCAACAAAAGCCTCAGTCCCGAAGTGGAAACGCTCTTCCTGGTGGCCGACATTAAATACTCCTTCTTGAGTTCCAGCATAGTAAGAGAACTGGCAAAACTGGGAGGTAACATTGAAGGCCTTGTTCCTGACTGTATAAAGGAAACCGTAATTAAGAAACTGGGAAATAACTGAAAGTCGCGCCACAGAAGGCCGAAGACTTGGAGGGAAAAGCATGGAGATACTGTCTATTCTGGAAACGCTGGAAGACTTAATTGAAAGAAGCTTCTATGTGCCTCTGCTGGGAAAATGCCTGGTGGACAAGGAAGAGGTTCTGGAAATAATCAAAGAGGCAAGGCTGAAACTTCCGGACGACATTAAACAGGCCAAGTGGGTCAAGGAAGAAAGACAGAGAATCCTTATGGAAGCCCAAAAAGAGGCCAACAACGTGGTAAAGGAAACCGAAAACAGGATTTCCCAGATGATTGACGAACATGAAATAACCAAGAGGGCTTACGACCAAGCCAACGAGATTATAGCCAACGCCCAGAAGAGCGCCAGGGAAATCAGGCTGGGCACCAAGGAGTACGCCGACGGGATTCTGGGCAAGGTGGAAAGCATCTTGAGGGAGACCCTGGAACTGATCCAGGCCAACAGGGAAGAGTTAAAATAGTGAAAAGAAGGCAGTTTTAAGCCTTAAACCCCACCGGCGGACAAAGCCGGATGAGAGGTAAAAGACCCGGCTAAGAGAGTTTTAGCCGGTTTTCTTATGCATAAGGCGCAATAACCCGTATCAGTGGGGGATTGAAGATGTCAAAGGTGGTACTTGTAAGATGTGAAAGCTACCAGGAGGAAGAGGTAAGGGCTGCGGTAGAAAAAGGCCTTGAACTCCTGGGGGGAGTAGAGCAGTTTGCCAGGAGGGGTGAGAAGATACTCTTAAAGCCCAACCTTGTGGCCGCTGACCCTCCGGACAGGTGCAGCACAACCCACCCCTCGGTTTTCTCGGCTGTTGCCCGAGCCTTTTTAGACATTGGCTGCAACGTCTCCTACGGCGACTCGCCGGGGATTCACCAGCCGGATACGGCAGCCAGGAGAGCCGGCTTTGAAGCCGTGGCTTCACGGCTTGGCATAGCCCTGGCGGATTTCCGGAACGGAACTGAAGCGGCCTTGAGCGAAGGCATTCAGAATAAGAAGTTTGTAATAGCCAGGAGCGTCCTGGAGTGTGACGGCCTGGTCAGCCTTCCGAAACTGAAAGCCCACGGCCTTTTCCGCATGACAGGCGCAATAAAGAACCAGTTTGGCTGCATTCCCGGCCCCTTGAAAGGGGAGTACCACGTCAAGCTGCCTGACATAAACGATTTCGCCAGGCTGCTGGTTGACCTGAACAGGTTCATAAAGCCCAGGCTCTATGTGATGGACGGGATTATGGCCATGGAGGGAAACGGGCCCAGGAGCGGCAATCCCAAAAAAATCGGTGTATTGCTCTTCTCTTCCGACCCCGTGGCCCTTGACGCCACGGCCTGCAGGATAATCGGCCTTAAGCCCGAGTTTGTTCCGACCATAAAAATCGGGAATGAGGCCGGCCTCGGAGTCTTTAAGGAGGAAGAGACAGAGCTTTTGGGAGATGATTTGGAAAGCTTCCTGGACAGCTCCTTTAAAGTTGTCCGGGAACCTGCGGCGGCTTTCCATTCAAACGCCGCTTTTTCTGCCCTTAAGCGTATCCTGGTGCCCAAACCCCTTATCAATAAATCCAAATGCTTAAGGTGCGGTGTCTGCGTCAACATGTGCCCGGTCACCCCCAGGGCTTTAAACTGGCGGGGAGAGAAAAAGGGAGATGTGCCTTTATACAATTACAAGCGCTGCATACGCTGCTACTGCTGCCAGGAGATGTGCCCCGAAGGGGCGGTGGTTTTGAAAGTGCCTCTTTTAAGGAAACTTATTAACAGGATTTTGTGGGGATGAAAAGAAGGGGGTTTATTACCCCCTCCTTTTTTTAATAAAAGCCGGCACCGGGTATAAAACCATTGAGACCAGTGCCAGCGCTATCAGGCAAATCAGGGAGAAGGCCAGGCACCATGCGGCATAGGCCAGTATGGACTGAAAACTCTGCGCGGGGGCTTCAAAAGCCCGGGCAAAGGCCGGCAGGGGTTCAAGTAAAAACGAACCTGCCAGTTTTAAGGCGGCACAGGTGTAAACAGCCGAAAGGGTTCCGTGGAGAAGTTTCCCCAGAAGGTAGGGCTTTATGCTTATACCGGTGCCGCTTATGATGCCGACTACCTGGGAGTGTACCGAAAGGCCCGCCCAGCCGATTATAAAGCTGGCGGCAGCCAGGCGCTGCAAAAGGGGCGCTTCAAGGGCGGAAGCGGCCATCCGGGTGCCTGCGGTTATTTCGAAAAAGCCGCTTAATACCGCGGCAAGGGTCTCCTGTTCAATTCCAAAGGGTTTCAGATACTTATGGAGCATCCGGCAGAGGCTTTCCGCAAGCCCTGTCTCCATCAGCAGGCTAATAAGCACCGAAAAGAAAATGATGTAACTCCCGATGGCCGCCACGGTGGCGGCGGAGTTTTTAACGGCTTTCCCAAACTCCCGGGAAAAGCTCCAGTCTTTTTTAAGCTGTAAGCTGAGCTCTTCCTTAAAGCGCTTTAAAATATTCCTGCGGAACGTGAAACCAGGGCCGTGGGCCTTTGTCCCCTTCCGGGAAAAGATGTTAAAAATTATTCCCACCGTTATTCCCGCCCCAATGTGGCAAAGGAATAAAAGGAGGCCCAGCCGGGGCATGTTAAACATCCCGGTGGAAACCGCCCCGATAATAAAAAGGGGGCCCGAGTTGTTGGTAAAAGCTAAAAGCCTTTCCGCTTCCCTTCGGCTGATCAGGTTCTTTTCCCACAGGCCGGCCGTAATTTTGGCCCCCACCGGATATCCGCTTGAAACTCCCATGACCAGGGGGAAAGAAGCGCACCCCGGGACGTTAAAAAGGGGGCGCATTACGGGTTCCAGTAAAACACCCAGCGCCCCCATTATTCCTGTGGCGTTTAGTATTTCCGCCGTTATGAAAAATGGTAAAAGGGAAGGCAGCACCACCTGGAGCCACAGCTTCAATCCACTTAAGGCGGAATCCAGCGCCGTTTTTGAAAAAAGGACCAGGCTCACAAGCAGGATGACGCAAAAAACCGGAATGGAGAGGTTTTTTGCGTATATGATCTGTTTTCTCGCCAGAAGTTCCCATAGGGCAAGGAGGGATAACAGGGCAACTGCCGAAATAACCACGGCTTTCACCGGAACTACCTCCGGAAAACTGAGAGTCCCCTGTCATTCTATTTATCCCCGGAAGGAGTTATGCCATTTTGAGCCCTATTTCACTTCAACGGTCCATCCCATGGTGTCCGGAAGCTTTCCGGTCTGGATCCCGGTTATGGTCTCATAGAGTTTCATGGAGAGGGGACCTATCTTGCCCTCGTTTATCGCAATCACATTGCCGTCCCAGCAAAGCTCGCCCACCGGCGATATGACAGCGGCGGTGCCGGCGCCGAAGACTTCTTCCAGCCGGCCGTCCCTGTGGGCTTCGTAAACCTCCTGTATGGAGATTTTCCTTTCCTTTGCTTCAATGCCCCAGGACTTGAGCATTTCGATTACCGAGGACCTGGTTATACCCGGAAGTATGCTCCCGTCAAGGCAGGGGGTGATTACCTCCCCGTCTATCTTGAAAAAGACGTTCATGGAGCCCACTTCCTCAACATGCTTCTTTTCCACGCCGTCAAGCCAGAGCACCTGTATGTATCCCTTTTTATAGGCTTCAGCCTGGGCCTTTAAGCTGGCTGCGTAGTTGCCCGGGGTCTTGACATAGCCCGTGCCGCCCCTGACGGCGCGCACGTACTGGCTTTCCACGTAAATCTTCACAGGGTTTATGCCGCTGGGATAATAGGGCCCGCTGGGAGACAGTATGATTATGAACTTGTAGGTATGGGAGGGCCTTACCCCCAGGTAGGGATCAGTGGCTATGATAAAGGGCCTGATATAAAGGGATGTCCCCGGAGCGTCGGGTATCCAGTCCTTTTCAATCTTTACCAGGGTTTTAATGGCCTCAACCCCCAATTCCACGTCCACAGGAGGTATGCACATCCTGTCGTTGGAGACGTTGAGCCTCTCAAGGTTCTTGTGAGGCCTGAACAAAAGCACCCTGCCGTCAGATGCCTTATAGGCCTTGAGGCCTTCAAAAACCGCCTGTCCATAGTGGAACACCATGGCGGAAGGCTCAAGGGAAAGGGGACCGTAAGGCACTATCCTTGGGTCATGCCATCCCTTGCCTTCAGTATAGTCCATGATAAACATGTGGTCTGTGAAATACTGACCGAAACCCAGTTTGTCCTGACCGGGATTTTGTTTTGGCTTGCTCGTTCTTTCAAATCTGAAATCTAACGACATCCTGAAAACCCCTTTCGTTACGACCTGGGATCAAAATGTATCCGACTAAACTTAACCATTCCGCATGCCCGTTCAGAAAGTGCGGGAGGGTTAAAATCCTCAGTCGATGAATATTATATAATATTATGCAACTAATGTTTTGAAAAATCCAGTGTTTATTTTAAAATCATTTCCTGGGCGAAGAGGGCCCCCCTTCCGGCCCTTTAACGGCGGGAGGGGCAGAAAGCCCTGACGCTCTTAGGTTCATACTGTTGATATACTTTAACTATTTTGTTATTATATTCATAAATTTATTTATTTTTTGACAAATGAGCTTGGAAAAAGCCCTGAAACGAATACACAGCCGGAGGAGAAAATGCTTGAAAGATTTTTCCCGGACATAATAGTGGACAGAGTACAGGATATTGACCTTGAACTGATGAAGGAAAAAAACATAAAAGCGTTTTTAATTGACATTGACAACACTCTGGTGCCCCAGTTCATGAAAGAATCGGACAAGAGCACCGAAGAGTGGCTGGAAAAGGTGAGACAGGCCGGTTTTAAGGTCTGCATAGTTTCAAACGCTTCAAAGAGAAGGGTTATGAGGTTCTGTGAGAGGCTGAACGTCCCGGCCGTATACAGGGCTTCAAAACCGGCAGGACGGGCTTTTCGGAAAGCCCTGAAGCTTCTGGGCGTCAGGAGGGAAGAAGCGGCAGTGGTGGGAGACCAGATATTTACGGACGTGTACGGGGGAAACAGAGCCGGCATGCTGACCATCCTGGTCAGGCCATTGGACCGGAGAGAGTTTTTCTTTGTGAGGTTTAAGAGATTCCCTGAAAGGTTTGTGCTGAAGAGCTACCAACGGCACAAGGACCCTGGCTCCAGGAGTAAATGACTTTTAGGGGAGGATAAAAATGGACATTGACAGGAGGATTAGCGGAAAAACCAAGGTTGTCGGGGTTATCGGCAACCCCATAGAACACACTATTTCTCCTCAGCTTCACAACACTTTGAACCTGGCCCTTACCGTTGACATGGTGTATGTACCTTTAAAGGTCGGCAAAAGTGATCTGGAGAACGCTATTAAAGGCCTGAAGGCCTTAAACTTTGCCGGGTTTAACGTAACCGTGCCTTTTAAGAGGGATGTCATAAGGTACCTGGACGAAGTGTCCAAGGACGCCCTGCTGATGGGGGCGGTTAACACGGTTAAACTGGAGGGGGGAAAGCTCTGCGGTTTTAATACCGACGCCGAAGGTTTCTTAAGGTCCTTTGAGGAAGAGACGGGCTTAAGGGTCAAGGGATTGCGGGTTTCAATTATCGGAGCCGGGGGTACTTCCAGGGCAATAGCCGTGAGACTGGCCATGGAAGGTGTATCCAAGCTTTATATTTTAAACAGGACCTTGAACAAGGCTTCCGACGTCTGCAAGGTGATTAACGAAAGCTTTGACCTGGCGGCAGAGGCCTTCCCCAGCGACAACCCTGGGGTTGAGGACATCCTTTTGGAAAGCGACGTAATAATTAACACAACCTCGGTAGGGATGTTCCCCAACCCGGACGAATACCCCCTCCCCTGGGAAATAGCCTTCAGGGAATCCCAGGTTGTCTGCGACGTCATATACAACCCGGTAAAGACACGCTTCCTCTCCGCTGCCGAACAAAAGGGCTGCAAGACCATTAACGGCCTCGGGATGTTAATTTACCAGGGCATTGCCGCCTATGAAGCCTGGACCGGTGTCCAGGTGCCCCAGGACCTGGCCGGGGAGCTTAAGGATAAGCTGAATACCCTAATCGGATAAGATAAAACACGGGATTTATAAACC